>JAYUYB010000082.1:0-5429 GCA_043752655.1 Chloroflexota bacterium | reverse complement strand
CCTGTGACCTGATGCGCTTTGAGTCGATCGCCGACCGGCCCGACCAGCTGGTCGCCGTGATCGACTACGCCGCCGCATACCTGGCTACCATCCCCGATATCTTCGTTGAGCGCAGTGAGGCCGACGGCAAGCCCGCCCTGGTGGCAACCCTGCGCCCCACCCGCGCCCCCGCCCTGATGCTCAACGGCCACCTGGATGTGGTGGTCGGGCGCCCCGAGCAGTTCCACCCCGAGCTGCGCGACGGGCGCATCTACGGTCGTGGTTCGCAGGATATGAAGGGCAGCTGCGCCGTGATGCTGCGCCTCCTGCGCGAGCTCGCGGCCCGCCCCGAGCGCCCCGATGTTGGCTTCCAGTTCGTCACCGACGAGGAAATCGGCGGCAAGCACGGCACCGGCCGCCTGCTGGAGGAGGGCTGGCGCTGCGACTTCATGCTCTGCCTGGAGCCCACCGACATGGGCATCCTGTTCGAGCACAAGGGCGGCATGTGGGTCGAGCTGCGCCTGCCCGGTCGCCCCGCCCACGGCTCACGCCCCTGGGATGGCCACAACCCTGTCCACGATCTGGCCCGTGGCCTGATGGAGATAGAGCGGCGCTTCCCCGCCCCCGCAGGCCCCCAGGGGTGGCACACCACCGTGACGCCTACCATGCTCCAGGCCGGCGCTGGCTCGCGCAATCAGGTGCCCGCCGCCGCCAATGTCACCTTCGACATTCGCTGGACCACCGACACCACGCCCGAGGCGATCAGCGCGACGCTTGCCGAGTGCTTCCCCAGCGCCGAGCTGCTGGTGAGCGCCTCCGGCCCTGGCCTCTTCACCGACCCGGAGCACCCCGAGGTCTGCCGCGTGGCCGACATCGTGGAGCAGCGCCTGGGCCACACACCGCGCTTCTACCGGGAGCATTTCGCCACCGATGCCCGCTACTACACCAATGCCGGCATGCCCGCCATCTGCCTTGGCCCCGTCGGCGCCGGCCTGCACTCCGATGAGGAGTGGGTCGCGATCGACAGCCTTGTGGACCTGTATCATGTGCTCGCGGACTATGTAGCGCCGTGAGCGAACGGTGGGAATCGCCTAACGACCCGCCCTAAAGTCGAAAAATTTCGTATGCTCTACGCACTCCAGACCCTGCCCGGCCTCGCCACCTACGCGTGGCGCGAGGCTGAGACCGCCCTCGCCCACAACGAGGATACCAGCGGCCCCAAGTTCGTCGGCGTGAAGGCCATCCCTGGCCGGAACGATATTGTCCTGTTTGATCATCGCGGCGGCCCCAAGCGGCTGCTTAGCCTGCGCGCCAGCGAGGATGTGTTTGTGGTGGCCGCGCGCGGCTACCGCATTGCCCCCGACGAGCGCGGCCTGCGCCAGATCTACGCCGCCATGCGCCACTCCGAGCATACCGTCCCCGCCCTCGATATCTGGCGCCGCGCCAGCGGCAAGCGCCTGCAGGGCGGCACCTTCCGCGTGATCGCCCGCATTGTGGGCCAGCAGAAGTTTTTGCGCCGCGATGTTGGCCGCGCCGTGGCCGATGCCGTGCGCGACGGCTGGCCCGGCAACTGGCGCCTGGTCGAGGAGGACGCAGATGTGGAGATCTGGGCCACGCTCGTCGAGCAGGAGCTGATCTGCACCCTGCGCCTCTCCGACGCCTCCATGCGCCAGCGCGACAAGGTGCGCCACCTGCCGGCCTCGCTGCGCCCCTCGCTCGCCGCCGTGATGGTGGCGCTCACCGAGCCCGAGCGCCACGATGTATTCGTGGACCCGATGGCAGGCGCCGGGACGATTCTGCTGGAGCGGGCGGCCGCCGGCCCATTCGACGAGATCCACGGCGGCGACCTGAGCGGCGAGGCTGTCGCGGCGATGCAGGAGAATGTGCGCGGCGTCAAGGGCCGCATCATCACCAGCCGCTGGGACGCGCGCAAGCTGCCGTTTGAGGATGGCAGCGTCGATAAGGTGGCCGTCAACCTGCCCTTCGGCAAACAGGTCGGCGACGAGGCGAAGCTCCCCGAGCTCTACCGCGAGGTGATCGGCGAGATCGCACGCATTATGCGGCCCGGCGGGCGCTTTGTGGCCCTCGTGGGCGACTCGCGCACGCTCGAGAACGCACGCGCAGCTACGGGGCGCTCGCTGCGCCCTGGCCCCCGCCATCGGGTCTTCGTGCTCGGCCAGGGCGCCATGATCTGCGAGTACACGCGACTGTAAAGCAAGGGCACAGGGAACTGGGCACAGGGGCCGGATCAAGCGCCGCTCAACCCGCTCCCCTATGCCCGGTCGCTTGTGTCCGGTCGCTTGTGCCGGTGCCCTCCCTGTTCCCTGTTCCCTGGAAAAACCGTGCTTCGCTATACACTGCGCACCCTGGCGCTGCTGGCGCCCGCACTGCTGCTAGCCCACGCCTTCGGCTACGCCTTTGGCAAGCTGGTGGGACCGCTGCACGCCGCACGCAGCCCGCTCTCGATCGGCGAGGTTGACCGCACGCCCCTACTTGCCAGCTACCTCGGCTACCTGCGCAGCGCATGGCCCAGCCTGGGGCCGCTGCCAGGGAGCACGGCAGGTGAGAGCCTTGCGGGCGCCGTGGGCGTGGCCGCCCTCAACAGCCTCGGCCTGCTCGCGATCGCCATGGGGCTAAGCATCCTGGTCGGCATTGGCCTGGGGCTCGCAGCGGTGCGCAGCGAGCCGCCGCGCATCGCCCCCTGGCTTACAGGCACAACCACGCTGGGCCTCGCCATTCCCAGCTTCTTCTTCGGCGTTATGGGCGTGTCGCTGGTGATCATGCTGCTGATCTATGCGCCCGGCCGGCTTCTGCTGCTCCCGCTGGAGGGCTACGGCTGGGATCTCCACCTCGTGCTGCCGGTGATCGCCCTAATGCTGCGCCCAACTGCGCAGATCGCCCAGGTGACAGCCGGCATGATGGTGACGGAGCTGGGACGGCAGTATGTGGTCACGGCCCGCAGCATGGGGCTGGACGAGCGACGGATCGTGCGGCGCCACGTGCTGCGCAACGCGCTGCCAAGCGTGGTCGGCAGATCGCCGCCTCGCTACGCCTCACGGCGGGCGAGCTGATCATCGTGGAGACGCTCTTCTACTGGCCCGGCCTTGGCCGGCTGATCGCGCTCACGCTCATTCCCAGCAACGCCTCGCTCACCCCCGAGTCGGCGCTCTTCCTCAGCCCGCCGGTGCTCGCCGCCGCCCTGGCCTGCTTCTCCGTGCTCTTCCTGAGCAGCAACGCCGTGGCAGGCCTGCTTGTGCGCGCCTTCGACCCGCGCGTGCGGTGAGCTTGCAGCTTGCAGCTTGCAGCTTGCGCGCAGCCGGAGGCACGCCGCCTAAGTCGTTAGAGGCGCCTTGCCGTTATTGCATATTCCGGCTGTGCTCCTACCGCGGCCCTGTCCCCTGTCCCCTGTCCCCTGTCCCCTGTCCCCTGTCCCCTGTCCCCTGTCCCCTCGCCTAATGGATAGCTTCATGCGCTTCTTCTTCCGCTCCCCGCTACTCGTCGGCGCCTGCATCGTTGGAGTGCTGCTGCTCCTGGCGCTCTTCGGGCCTGCGCTGGCGCCCCGCGATCCGCTTGAGCGCACGCTTGTGGCCGAGATCGGCGGGCGCCGCCTCGGCGCGCCCTTCCCGCCCTTCCAGTCGTGGGCGTTCCCGCTCGGCTCCGACCGCGCCGGCCGCGATCTTTTTAGCCGTCTGCTCTGGGCGCTGCGGCCCACGCTGCTGCTCGTCACGATTGTGGCCGCCATCAGGCTTGCGCTCGGCGTGCTGATCGGCGCCATCTCCGGCTGGTCGGCCCGGCTGCCTGGCCGCGCCCTGAGCGCCCTCACCGACGCGGCCCTCGCCATCCCCGTGCTGATCGTGGCGCTGGCCGCCATCACCGCCGTGGGCATCGAGCTCGGGCTGCCAGCTTTCATCCTTGGCATGAGCCTTACGGGCTGGGCCGAGACGGCCCAGGTGATCCGCGCCGAGACGCAGCTGGTGGCCGCGCGGCCCTACATTCACGCCGCGCGCGCCCTTGGCGCCACCGGCCCCCAGATCATGATCCGCCACGTTGGCCGCCATTTGGCGCCGCTGCTGGCGATGCTCATGGCCTTCGAGATCAGCGCCGCCCTGATGCTGGCGGGCGCCCTCGGCTTCCTCGGCTACTTCATCGGCGGCGGCGTCTGGGTGATCACCGACGGCATACGCATTCCGGTCGCCGAGCGCGTGGCGGGCCTGCCCGAGCTCGGCCAGCTGATCGGCACCGCGCAGATTCGCATCTCCAGCCGCCCGCCTTGGGAGATCATCTTCCCTGGCCTCGTGATCGTCGTGGCGATCCTCGGCTTCACGCTGCTCGGCGAGGGGCTGCGCCGCAGGCAGGCTAGCGGCTCCCCGCCCCCGCGTTGGGGCCTGGCCGCCTGCTCGCCGCTGCAGCCGTGCGCATCGAGGAGGCCGCCGTCATCAGGGCGGGCGCGCTGTCGGGACCGACCACCTCGGCGCTCGCCAGCCTTGCGCTTGCGGCCGTGTTCATAAGCGGGGGGCTGCTCTGGTGGCAGGGCCGCCCCACAGCACAGGCCGACAGCACGCCCGCCGCCGCGCCCGCCCTGGCGCTTCAGATCGGCTGGCCCGCCGAGCGCGGCGACGCCTACGGCACACTGCGCTCGCCGAGCATACTCACTACGCCAAGCGTCAGTTGGGCCTTCGCCGACCCCGCCGGGTTCACGGGCGGCCCCGCCATCGCGCCGGACGGCACGATCTATGTTGCGGGCACGGGCGGGCTGCTCTACGCCATCGCGCCGGATGGCCAGGAGCGCTGGCGCGCCGAGCTGGCGGCCGCGCCGGCTGGCGGGCCGGCCCTTGGCCCCGACGGCAGCGTCTACGTCGTGGATCGCACAGGCGGCCTGAGTGCCTTCGCCCCCGACGGCCAGCAGCGCTGGCATTTCCAGAACAGCTACCGCAGCGTGGCCACCTCGGGTCCGCTTGTTGGCCCAGACAGTACGGTCTACTATACGGTGATGGACGCGGTGCAGGCCGTATCGCCGCAGGGCGAGGCGCGCTGGCTGGGCCGCGACCCGGAGCTGCCCTACCTGGAGCTGCCGCCGCGCCTCAGCCCCGACGGAGCCATGATCTTTCTCAAGGCGAGCGCCTTCAGCACAGCCGACGGGAGCCAGCTGCCACTGACGATTGTGCCCGACCAGCCGCGCTTCGCCGACCCGCAGCTGCTGGTGGGCGCCGACGGGCGCACCTACTATCGCACCGAGCATCGCCTGGTGCCCTGGCGCAGAGTCGAGGCCGGCGTTGCGGTGCAGCAGGCCCTGGGCTGGCCGGCCAACAACGTGCTCTTCCTGCCCACCGACGTGGGCGTCACCGCCGCAGGCACGGCCTGGATGCTCTATTCCACCGACTTCGCCGACACGCGGCTGGTCTGGATCAACGGCGACGGCAGGCAGATCGGCGAGCTGGCCGCGCCGCTGC
>JAYUYB010000081.1:0-2093 GCA_043752655.1 Chloroflexota bacterium | reverse complement strand
GCGCCGAGACCACCAGGCGCGTCTGGCCGCCCTTGGTGGGCGAGGGGACGATCCGCGAGAGAGCTGGGGCATCGACCTCGGGCGAGTATTTCTTGGCGTACACCAGGGGCACACCCAGGGCGAGAGCGGTGGCGAGAGCGGGCGCAATGCCGCTCGCCTCGGCGGTAAGCAGCAGATCTGGCCGCAGGGGCGCCAGCCGCTCGGCCAGGGCCGTGCCGATCGCCTGCATCAGCACGGGCTCGATGCGATGGTTAAGGAACTGATCGATCTTGAGCATCCGATCGTCCACCACGGTCGCCTCAGCGACGATCCGCTCGACCAGTGGCATGTATGGCGCAACCAGAGTGGCACGAAACGCAGCATCTGCAAGCGACACGCGGGCTCCTTTCGACTCCTGGGCCTGTCGCTATGGTAGCACAGGCCGCGCCTGCGTCGGATTGCACAATCTTGCGCCGTCCATGCCACCATGGTACTATGCGCCGTCCGGCGCTGTGGCCCGTCACTGGGACGGGATTTTTTGTACCCTGAAGAAGCGGAGCTGCTATGTCGGTTGGAGTCGCCTACACCCTCACCTTGCGCTGCCAGATCGAAAACCGCCCCGGCATGCTCGGCCGGCTTACCACCAGCATCGGCGAGGTAGGCGGCGACATCGGCGCGATCGACATTGTGCGGGCCGAGCGCAGCCTGCTGGTGCGCGACATCACGGTGCGCGTACAGGACGAGCAGCACGGCGAGAGCCTGGTGCGTATGATCAATGGCGTGCCTGGCGTCCATGTGCTCCAGGTGAGCGACCGCGTGTTCCTCGCCCATCTTGGCGGCAAGCTCGGCATGCACAGCAAGGTGCCCCTTAAAACCCGCGACGACCTCTCGCTTGCCTACACACCCGGCGTGGCGCGCGTCTGCCAGGCGATCGCCGACGATCTGGAGAAGGTCTTCAGCCTTACCTGGAAGGCCAACAGCGTGGCGGTTGTAAGCGACGGCAGCGCCATCCTGGGCCTTGGCAACCTGGGGCCGGAGGCGGCCATGCCAGTGATGGAGGGCAAGGCCATCCTGTTCAAGGAGCTGGCTAACATCGACGCGGTGCCGATCTGCCTGCGCTCGCAGAACCCCGCGATCATTGTGCAGACGGTGGAGCAGCTGGCGCCGAGCTTCGGCGGGATCAACCTGGAGGACATCTCCGCGCCCAACTGCTTTGTGGTGGAGGGGCGCCTGCACGACAGCCTCGACATCCCCGTGATGCACGACGACCAGCACGGCACAGCGGTGGTGGTGCTGGCGGCGCTGCGCAATGCCCTGCGCGTGGTGGGCAAGGAGCTTGGCGCGGTGCGGGCCGTGGTGAACGGAGTGGGCGCTGCGGGCACGGCGATCATCCGTGCGCTGCTGGAGGCGGGCATCGGCGACGTGACGGCGGTGGATCGCCACGGCATCCTGCTGAGCGGCGACGATCAGCTCCAGACAACCATGCAGCGCATCATCGCCTCGCAGACCAACAGCGAGCAGCGGCGCGGCGGGCTGGACACGGCCATGCGCGGCGCCGACGTATTCATCGGCGTCTCGAAGGGCAACATCCTCTCCGCAGCGATGGTGACGAGCATGGCCCACGACCCGATCGTCTTTGCGCTGGCGAACCCCACGCCCGAGGGCGACCCGGAGATGCTGCGCCAGTATGCGCGCGTGGTGGCGACGGGCCGCTCGGATCAGCCGAATCAGATCAACAACGTGCTCAGCTTCCCCGGCATCTTCCGGGGCGCCCTAGACGTTCACGCAACAAAGATGACCTCGGGGATGCGGCTTGCGGCGGCCGAGGCGCTGGCGAGCGTGATCGCGCCCGACGAGGTGAGCGAGGAGTATTTGATCCCGAGCGTCTTCAACCGCGCGGTGGTGCCCGCCATCGCCATGGCCGTGGCCCAGGCCGCGATCGCGGAGGGCGTGGCCCGGCGCGAGCACCTGCCGGCGGGCGCGTAGCTTCGTAGCTTCCTGGAAGGGGCCTCGACTGGTCGAGACGCTCCCGGAAGCTTCCCGGAAGCTACGCTGCGTCGATGAGCCTGGGCGTGCGCGGAGTGCGGGGGGCGCCACTGCGTCGCTGGGCGCCT
>JAYUYB010000080.1:0-5441 GCA_043752655.1 Chloroflexota bacterium | reverse complement strand
GGTGTAGGTGCCGCCGCCCAGCTCGGCGGGGAGCGTGATCGGCTGGCGCAGATCGGTCTCTCTGGGCAGATCCACCGTGCCGGTGGTGACGAACTGCTGATGCGGGAAGATCGTCCACCAGCCAGAGTTGGCAATGTCGGCCCTGGTGCGGATCGACGAGGCGAGCAGGCCGAGCGTGGGGATGGTCCAGGCCAGGCAGATCAGCGCCAGCACGGTGTTGACGACGATCTTACCGATCAGCTGTTGGCGCTTGGCGCTGCCGGTGCGGCGGGTGGGGCGAGCGGGGGTTGCGGCTGCTGCTGCCATTAGAACACCTCCTGCCGGTTAAGCTGGCGCAGATTGTAGACCATCACCGGGATAACGGCGAGCAGCAGCACAATGGCAATCGCCGAGCCGCGGCCATTGTCGCCGGCAGTGAAGAGCTGGCGGTAGAACTCCACCGCGATCACATTCGTGCCATACTGGCCGCCGGTCATCACAAGCACCACATCGAAGATCTTCAGCGCGAAGATCAGAATCGTGGTGGTGGTGGTGAGGATCGTCCCCTGGATGGTCGGCAGCATAATCTTGAAGAAGATGCCCACCTCCGACGAGCCATCCACGCGGGCGGCCTCGAGCATATCCTCGGGGATACTCTTGATCGCCGCCGAGAAGATCACCATGGCGAAGCCAGTCTGCAGCCAGACCAGAATCAAAATCAGGAAAAAGTTATTCCAGGGCTGCACGAGCGTCGTCCAGGCCTGAGGCTGGCCGCCAAACCCCGTGACGATGGCATTCAGCAGGCCGATCTGGGTCTGGCCGGGGGCGGCATAATAGTAGATAAACTTCCAGATCACGCCGGCGCCCACAAGCGAGATCGCCATCGGCAGGAAGACCAGGGCCTTGGCGAGGCTCTCGAAGTTGCTGCGGTCGGCCAGCACGGCCACGATCAGGCCGGCGATCACACAACCGGCGGTGCCGAAGATCATCCAGAGCAGGTTGTTGCGGAAGGCGGTGAGCATCGTGCGCTCGGTGAAGACTGCCACATAGTTATTCAGGCCCACAAACTCGATTGAGTTAGCATCGAAGAAGCTAAGATAGAGCGTGCGCAGCGTTGGCAGGGCCAGGAACCAGAGCAGGATGAGCACAGCGGGGCCAACGAACACAAAAGGTGTCAAGAGGCGCCGCGCGTTGCCGGGCAGCTGCTCCACCACCATGTTCATGGTGTAGAAAAATCCGCCAGCGCCGGCCACGCCCCAGACAATTGCGAGCACAGCGAGCAGCAGCTTCGGCACCGAATCGTTGCGCTGCGCATCGCGTAGGAAGACGAAGCCGCCCCAGAGAAACGCCATCAGCACGGCGAAGAGCAAAAGCGCAACAACAAGGCGACCAGGATTGAGCGTCTCACTGGACGACGCGGCCACCCGCCGCGGCGTAACCTCAGTCGATTGCATGGCAACGCTCCGTTGCGTATGAGCTACGCCCAACTGCGAGTAGCTGAAGGCAGCCTTCCGCAGCTTCCTGGAAGCTTTGAGCTTCCAGGAAGCTGCGGGAAGCTGCCGAGAGTCCCTAGCGTCCCGGCCAGGCGGCGTCGATCTCGGTGAGGGCCTGGTCGAGCTCGACCGTGCCCGCCACGTAGTCGGTCATACCCTTCCAGAACGAGCCCGCGCCCACGGCGCCGGGCATCAGGTCCGAGGCGTCGAAGCGCACGCTGTCGGCCTGGAGGATGATGTCGGCCACCTTACGGTCCACGTCGTTGCTGTACCACTCGAGGCTGGAGTCGTTGTGGGGCGAGATTGCGCCGCCGCTCCTAACCCAGCTCTCCACCGAGGCAGCGCTGGAGAAGTAGGACAGCACCGCGCGCGTCTCGGGCCGGTCGTTGAACATGGCGTAGATGTCGCCGGCCACGAGCACAGGCTTGCCGAACTGCGGGTCGATGGGGGGCAGGTAGAAGAAGTCGTAGTCCTCGCCGGCCACGGTGCCCTCAGGGAAGAAGCTGGTGATGAAGTTGCCCTGGCGGTGCAGGTAGCAGCCGGGTGGGTCGGCGAACATAGGCGTGGGCGAGTCGCCGAAGCTGGTGGTGACGATCGAGGCGCGGCCGCCGTAGACGTACTCGTCGTTCAGCCAGATCTCGCTCATCTTCTCGGCGGCGGCCTTCACCTCGGGCGAGCTGAAGAGCAGATCGCCCGCCACCCACTTGTCGTAGTTCTCAAGTGTGGTGGTGCGCAGCATAATGTCTTCCATCCAGTCGGTGGCCGCCCAGCCGGTGGCAGCGCCCGACTCGATCCCGATGCACCACGCCGTGTCGCCGTCGGCGGCGATCTGCTCGGTGAGCGCCAGCATCTCGTCCCAGGTCTCGGGGACGGTGTAGCCGGCCTCGTCGAAGGCGGCCTTCGGGTACCAGACCAGGCTCTTACCGTTCACACGGTTCCAGACGCCGGCGGTGATCGGGCCGCTGCCGCCCTCCATCGTGGCGATGTCGATCCAGCTCTGGTTGTAGTTCTGGGTGAGCCAATCGGCGTTAATCACCTCGCTCACATCGACAACCTTGTCCTGGGCCACAAAGGTGGCGAGGAGGCCAGGCTGCGGGAAGTCCACGATGTCGGGCGGGTTGCCGCCGTCTACCTGGATCTTGATGCTGGCCTCGAACTCCTTCGAGCCCACATACTGAATATCGATGCCGGTGAGCGTCTCGAACTCCTCGACCGAGGCGTTGAACTTCACCTCATCGGCCTCCACGAAGGGGCCGGTCATCGTCACCGTGGTGCCCTTGAGCTTGCCGTCAAAGGCGTCGGCGAGCTCCTGGCTGATGCTGGCGGCGTTGGCCTGCACCGCGGCGAGCCCGGTCTCGCCGCTGGGGGCGGCGGCGGCCTCGGTGGGCGCAGCCGTGGCGGCGGCGGCCTCGGTGGGCGCAGCTGTGGCGGCGGCGGCCTCGGTAGCAGCGGGGGCCTCGGTGGCGGCAGGGGCGACGGTGGCCTCAGCGACAGGGGCGGTGGTGGCGGCGGCCGGCGGGGTGGTTGGCGTTGCGGCGGTGCCACCGCCACAGGCCGCGATCAGGGCTGTGAGCATCGCCACGAGGGCGACCAGCGAGAGTTTGCGAAGCATCATGTAGTGCTCTCCTCCATCAGTGGGTAACGGCGAACAATGCCTTCAGCACAGCGCGCGATCGACGCGCCAGGATCAGATCACCCCCTTTCAGGACTACAATTGGGCAGTCGTCGCACGCGACACCAGCTCTATCGGCAGATACTCTTGCACCGGGAGCGACGCAGCGCCGCTGATCCGCTCCAGCAACAGCTCCACCCCGCGCTCGCCCGTCTCGAAGAGCGGCTGGCGCACCGTGGTGAGGCCAAGGTACTCCGCCACGTCGATGTCGTCGAAGCCGACCACTGAGAGCTGCGCAGGGACTAGAATGCCTAAATCGCGGGCTGCCTCCAGCACACCCATGGCCTGGGTGTCGCTGGCGGCAAAGATCGCGGTGGGCGGCTCAGGCAGTTGCAGCAAGTTGCGGGCCAGCACGCGCGCCTCGTAGCGCCCGTGGATGCCGTGGCACTCATACTCTGGCCGGGGCGCGATGCCACTGGCCTCCAGGGCTCGCAGGTAGCCGAGCAGCCGGTTGGCGCTACTGGTAAAGTTGAAGGCTCGCTGCTCCTCCAGCGAGTCGCCCACGAAGCCGATCCGGCGGTGGCCAAGCTCGATCAGGTGGCGCGTGGCCAGCTCGCCGCCGCACACATCGTCCACCATTACGCTTGGCTGGCGCTCGCTCTGTGTGTCGATGAGCACCACAGGCATGCCCGACGCCTCCAGGTCGGCGGCCTCGGCGGGGCGCGGCGCCAGCGAAATAATTAGCAGGCCGTCGGCCCGGTCGCGCCGGGGCAGATCGCGCATGCAGGCGTCGCGGCGCGCCACCGTCTCCACATTGAAGACCACCAGATTGTAGCCGCCAGCCGCCAGGGCAACCTCGATACCGCGCAGGCGCTCGACCACCGAGGGCCGCGTGAAGAAGGGCGCAATCGTAGCCACGGTAAGCGTCTTGCCGGAGGAGAAGCTGCGCGCGAGCTGGCTGGGGGTGTAGTTCAGGTCGGCGATCACATCCAGCACGCGCCGCCGCGTGGCCGGGCTCACCAGGCTGCTGCTGTTGAGCACGCGTGAGACGGTGCCGAGCCCGACTCCGGCAGCCCTGGCGACATCGCGAATCGTGGCCCCCATGGCAGATCCCTTGGCGTCTCAGCGTTGACGGTTGAGTAGAGTATGTATGGAACTGGTTCCATACTAGCAGATTCTTGCGCTGTGTCAAGCGTCAGGGGCCATGCAAGCCTCTACGCCGCCCCCCGTACGACCCGTACCGCTGATTGGCCCCTTCTGCTCAGGACTTTGGTCATATTGTATTTCTTATTAACTATTTTTATACTTTAGCTATTCGTAGCACATCTTCCCCCCCGCCCGCCAAGGAGCAAAAAGTTTATGACGCTGACCCGAAGACGCTTACTCGGCAGCGGCGCGGTGCTCGCAGCTGCCGCCACGGTGGCCCATCAGCTTGTGAGCGAGCCCGAGGTCGCCCTGGCCGACGCCTGTAGCGCTGTGCCCGCCGCCGCGCCGACGACGGTGGCCATGCAGCGCCTATCGAACGGGATCAGCGCCCGCGACCTGGCGGCCTACAACGCCCTCGGCGCCACCGACGACGAGCGCTACGAGCGCTGGATCGACCAGCAGCTCAACCCCAACGCCATCGCCGATAGCGAGTGCGACCAGCAGATCACCAACGCGCGCCTGAGGATCAAATATGGCAGCACCACCGTTGTGAACGAGGCACGCCCCCTGAACACGCTCGGCGCGACCATCGAGCAGCTCTGGCCTATCGCCACCGGCTCGATGATGGACTATCAGGAGCGCATCCGCCCATACGAAGAGGTGCGGGTCGCCACCTGGATCCGCGCCATAGCAAGCCGCCGCCAGCTCTTCGAGGTGCTTGTAGACTTCTGGCACAACCACTTCAATGTGAAGCCCACCTCCGACACCAACATCGCTGGCGTTTGGCCCGTCTATGATCGGCTCATTCGCGCCAACGTGCTCGGCAACTTCCGCACGTTTGTGGAAGAGGTCGGCAAAAGCACGGCGATGATGCACTACCTCGATAATATCAGCAACAAGACGGCCGGCGGCGAGGGCGGCAACGAGAACTACTCGCGTGAGCTGTTCGAGCTGCACACGCTCGGCTCCGACAACTACCTGAAGTTCTACAATGATCGCGGCCTGATCCCGACGATCAGCGTGGCCGGGCAGAGCTACCCCAGCGGCTACATCGACGACGATGTGTACGAGGCCTCGCGCTGCCTCACCGGCTGGACGATCGCGAACGGCCGCGACGGCCGCCCCAACACTGGCGCCTTCTACTTCAAGGCCGACTGGCACGACACCTACCCAAAGACGGTGCTAGCCGTGCGCCCGATGGAGGGCACCGC
>JAYUYB010000079.1:0-5441 GCA_043752655.1 Chloroflexota bacterium | reverse complement strand
TCCTGGCGATCGGCGCCATGAGCGCCTTCGCCCAGGACGCTGTGCTGGAGCCGTTTGGGGGCGATGTCTTCGGCATGACGGTCGGCCAGACCACGCGCTTTAACGCTTACTGGGGCGCGGGCGTGCTTGTGAGCCTGCTCGCCACAGTGCTGCTCACGCGCCGCCGCCAGGCCCACGAGCAGACAGGCACCACCGCCCTCGGCCTCGCCCTCACCGCCGTGCCGCTCGCACTGCTTGGCGCCGTCGCGCTCACCAGCGCCGAATCGATGCTCGTGCCGGTGCTCTTCCTCTTCGGGATCGGCTTCGGCATCTACACCGTGGGCGCCGTCTCGCTGCTCATGGCGATGACCTCGGACAAGCGCGCGGGCGCCTACCTCGGGCTATGGACGGTCGCCCAGCTGCTGTTTCGCGGCCTCGGCATCTTCCTCGGCGGCTTCGTGCGCGACCTTGTGCTCTTGGCCACGGGCTCGTTCACCATCGCCTACGCCAGCGTCTTCCTGCTAGAGGCGGTAGGCCTGCTCGTCTGCGTCTGGCTGGTGATCCGCGTCGATGTGCCGGGCTTCGCCCGCGTGCGCAGCCTGCCAGCTGCACCGACAGCCACCCTCGCCGCAGCCGTCGAGTAGATGTATTACAATCATCGTAACATCCTCCCCGAGAAACAAAGGAGCTGTTCGATGACGAACCCCACCCCGCCGCGCCTGCTCTGGGAGCCCTCTGCGGCCATGCGCGACGGCAGCAATCTCAGCGCCTACATGCGCTGGCTGGCCGAGACGCGCGGCCTCCAGTTTGGCAGCTACGCCGCGCTCTGGCGCTGGTCGGTAGACGAACTGGAGGCGTTCTGGGAGTCGCTCTGGCAGTTCTTCCAGATCAAGGCCGCCACGCCCTACTCCGAGGTGCTCTCCAGCCGCGCCATGCCCGGCGCCCGCTGGTTCGAGGGCGCCACGCTCAACTACGCCGAGCATGTCTTCCGCAAGGCCACGGCGGAGCACCCGGCGGCGCTCTTTCAAAGCGAGCGCCAGGCGCTCACGCCGATCAGCTGGGCCGAGTTAGAGGCCCAGGTTGCCACGGTGGCCGCCGCCATGCGCGGGCTTGGCGTGGGCATGGGCGACCGCGTGGTCGGCTACATCCCCAACATCCCGCAGGCGCTTGTGGCCTTCCTCGCCACGGCCAGCCTCGGCGCGATCTGGTCGAGCTGCTCGCCCGACTTCGGCAGCCCCAGCGTGATCGACCGCTTTACGCAGATCGAGCCTAAGCTGCTGGTGGCGGTGGACGGCTACCAGTACGGCGGCAAGCCCTTCGACCGCCGCAGCGCCGTGGCCGAGATCCAGGCCGCCCTGCCCACGCTTCAGGCCACGCTGTTTGTGCCATATCTCGACCCGCAGGCGACGCCCGAGGGGCTCCAGGGGACGATCTTGCGCTGGGACGATTTGCCGCCGACGAGTGAGCCGCTGCGCTACGAGCAGGTGCCATTCAGCCAGCCGCTCTGGGTGCTCTACTCCTCCGGCACCACGGGGCTGCCCAAGCCGCTGGTACACAGCCAGGGCGGCATCCTGCTCCAGCACCTCAAAGAGCTGAGCCTGCACCTCGATCAGGGGCCGGGCCGACGCTTCTTCTGGTACTCCACCACCGGCTGGATGATGTGGAACCTGCTGATCGGCGGGCTGCTGGTGGGCGCCACGGTGCTGCTCTACGACGGCAGCCCCGGCTACCCCGACATGGGCGCGCTCTGGCGCTTCGTCGAGCAGAGCGGCGCGGATTTCTTCGGCACCAGCGCAGGCTACATCACCGCCCTGATGAAGAACGACGTGGAGCCCGGCGCCCAGTACGATCTGAGCGCGCTGCGCGGCATGGGCTCCACCGGCTCGCCGCTGCCGCCCGAGGGCTTCGAGTGGGTCTACGCACACGTCAAGCAGGATCTCTGGCTGGCCTCGGTAAGCGGCGGCACCGATGTGTGCGGCTGCTTCGTGGGCGGCGTGCCGCTGCTGCCCGTCTACAGCGGCGAGCTCCAGGCGGTCGGGCTCGGCGTCGATGCCCACGCCCTCGATACCGACGGCACAAGCGTGACCGATGTGATGGGCGAGCTGGTGATAGCGGCGCCGATGCCCTCGATGCCGATCATGTTCTGGAACGACCCCGACGGGCGGCGCTACCGCGAGAGCTACTTTGAACTGTACCCCGGCAAGTGGCGCCACGGCGACTGGGTGGTGATCAACGGGCGCGGCGGCGTGGTGATCTACGGGCGCTCCGACAGCACGATCAACCGCCAGGGCATCCGCATGGGCACCAGCGAGATCTACCGCACCGTGGAGGGCATCCCCGAGGTGCTCGACAGCCTGGTGATCGACCTGGAGGGCCTGGGCGGCGCCTCGTACATGCCGCTCTTTGTGGTGCTGCGCGAGGGCGTGCAGCTGGATGAAGCGCTGGAGCAGCGCATCAAGGGCGCGATCCGGGCGGCGCTCTCGCCGCGCCACGTGCCCGACGCGATCTTCGCCGTGCCCGATGTGCCGCGCACGCTCTCTGGCAAGAAGCTAGAGGTGCCCGTGAAGAAGATCCTCCAGGGTGTGCCCGTGGAGCGCGCGGCCAACCCCGACGCGCTTAAAAACCCCGAGCTGCTGGGCTATTTCGTGGAGCTGGCGGGAAAGCTTTCAGCTTCCCGGAGGCGCTGAGCTTCCAGGAAGCTTACACAAGGAGAACGACTTGGAAACCGATGTGGTGATTATTGGCGGCGGGGTGACGGGCGCCGGGGTTGCCTGGGATCTGGCGCTGCGCGGCGTGCGCGTGGTGCTGGCCGAGATGGGCGACGTGGCGACCGGCACCTCGGGGCGCTACCATGGCCTACTCCACTCCGGCACACGCTATGTCGCGAGCGACCTCCAGAGCGCCCAGGAGTGCTTTCGGGAGAATCAGATCCTCCGACGCGTGGCGCCCCAGGCTTTGGAAGATACCGGCGGCCTGTTTGTGCTCACACCGGGCGACGACGAGGGCTTTGTGCCAAACTGGGTTGAGGCATGCGCCCAGGCCGGGATTCCGATCAGCGAGATCGGCGCCGCCAGCGCGCTGGAGCGCGAGCCGCTGCTGCACCCAGGCATCAGGCGCGCGTTCGACGTGCCCGACGCCGCCTGCGACTCGTTCGCGCTCGGCGCGGCCCTCAGGCGCAGCGCCGAGTCGTGCGGCGCACTCTTCCTCACCTACCATCGAGTCGTGGCCGTGCATCGTCAGGGCGAGCGCGTCAGCGGAGTGCAGCTCAGCGATCTACGCAGCGGCAGCAGCCTCGACGTGGCCTGCACAGTCTTGGTGATCGCTGCCGGGCCGTGGAGCGCTCAGGTGGGTAAACTGGCCGGTGTAAGCTTCGCCATGACTCTGAGCCGTGGGGCGATGCTGGCCTTCAATGGGCGCTGGGTGAACACAATTGTCAGCCGGCTGCGCCCACCCGGCGATGGCGACATCTTCATCCCGCTTGGCCGCATGGGCGTGGCGGGCACAACTTCGGTGCCCACCGACGACCCCGGCGACATCCGCATCGAGCCGTGGGAGCAGCAGCGCATCATCGCAGAGGCGCAGGCCTTTCTGCCCGGCCTACGCCACGCCTCGCTGCTACGCACGTGGGCCGGCGTTCGCCCGCTCTACGACCCCGCCACCTACGCGGACTCGCAGCAGGGCGAGCACGTGGATGCGCGCAACGCCGCCCGCACTTTCGACGTGCTGGATCACGCGCAGACCGACGGCGTGGAGGGTCTGGTGACCATCATCGGCGGCAAGCTCACCACCTTCCGCCTGATGGCCGAGCACACCGCCGACGCCGTCTGCCAAAAGCTGGCGCTCGTCACACCTTGCGCCACGGCAACCACCCCGCTGGCGTAGACTGGTCTTTCCACAGATTTCACAGATTTCCGATCTATTTCCGAACAAAGAATGGGCCGGAAATGGGCTGGGAATCGGTGGATAAAAATAAGGAGCGACGATGACAGACCGACCCGCGACACTGCGCAGCACAAGCCCGCCGGTTCATGAAGTCGTCGCCATTGTCCGCGAGTGGGTAGACCTGCACGCGCGCCACCTGCCCAATTTTGCTGGCGCGTATCTGTGGGGCGGCATTACGGCGCTGCCGGCGGACGCGCCGTTTCCCCTGTACCGCGATGTCGATGTCATCGTGGTGCTAACCGAGGGCGCGCCAGATGGCGAGGCGGAGTTCTTCTATCGTGGCCTGATGATCGAGGTTGGCTCGAAGAATCTTGCAGACCACCAGGATGCGGAGGCGGTGCTGGCAGACCCCAGCGCTGGCCCGAATCTCGCCACGACGCAGATCCTGGCCGACCCCACCGGGCTTCTCGCACCGCTGCAGCAGGCGGTCGCGGCGGACTACCACCGGCGCCGCTGGGTGCAGGCGCGCTGCGATGCGGAGAATGCATCGGTGGCACGGCAGCTCGCCGCGATGCGCGAGGTGGCCAATCCCGTTGGCCAAGCGCCGCTCTGGCCGCTCTGGGGCTTGCTGAATGCGCTCAGTGGCCTGCTTGCCGTCGCGCAGCTCAAACGTCCGACCACCCGGCGCACGTTATCGCTGTTGGGAGAACTACTCGACGAACAAGGCCGCCCCGACCTACACGAGGCAGTCCTCACCCTGTGGGGATCTGCCCACATGAGCCGGGCGGACGTGCAGGCAATGCTGGACCAGAGCGTGGTCGCCTTTGATCGCTCGGTTGAGCTCTATCAAACGCCAACGCCGTTTGGGTTCACGATCCGCGCCCATCTGCGGCCCTATCTGGCCGAGGCGACGCAGGAGATGATCGACGAGGGCAAGCATCGGGAGGCGGTGTTCTGGATCATGACACTCGTCACCGAGGCCTACCTGGTGCTCCAGAATGATGCGCCCGATGCAGAGAAACCGGTGTTCGCGGCACAGCTACAGGGGCTGCTTGCCGCTTTAGGGTATACATCAGCCGAGCTGTGGGCCGAGCGCGTGGCGGCTGCCGAGCGTCTGGCGCGGGAGATCTACCAGATCGCCGACGCACTCGCCGCGCTGCACCCGGCATAGGGCGGCGGATCTTTCCACAGATTGCACAGATTTCTGGCCTATTTCTTTGCCCAAACAAAAAATGCGCCGGAAATGGGCCGGGAATCTGTGGACAAAGACTTCACGAGCTTTCGGGGGCGGGCGGTTCACTGGGTGCAGCGGCTGCCGGCGCAGGGGCGGGGAAGTCGCCCATCTGGATGATCGCGTCGCGGATCTCGTCGGCGGCGCTCTGCCAGGTAGCGCGGAAGCGCGGGTGCGCCTTGGGGAAAATCGGCTCGCCGAAGCGCACCGTCACCTTCGCGGGGCGCGGGACAAACTTGCCCTTCGGCATTACGCGTGTGGTGCCGCCGATGTAGGTGGGGATCACGGGCGTGCCGGGGAACTCGCTGAGCAGGCGGCCAATCCCGGCCCGGAAGGCGCCAAGGGTACC
>JAYUYB010000078.1:0-5447 GCA_043752655.1 Chloroflexota bacterium | reverse complement strand
CGGCGCACCGGCGGGAATGGGCACGCTGAAACTGCCCTCGCCGAGCAGGGCGCCCTGCGCGTCGGTGACACGATACGTGAGCTGCCCGTTGATCGGCGGCAGCGCGAGCCGCCCCGTGATCACCACGGGGCTGCCCACCTGCGTCCCTGGCGGCGGCGTGTCGATCAGGATCTCCTGGCGGCTCACCTGGCCGCCGCTGCTCGGGATGGTGGGCGTTGGCGCGCTGCCGGCGCTCACCTGTAGCTGCACAATCGCGTTGGCGATCACGTTGCCCACCGCGTCGCGGTCGTAGATCTCCACCTGCAGCGGGCCGCCCAGGCTCGGCTCCGCAAAGTTCAGCGAGGCCACGAAGGGCACGTTCGCATTCTGACCTGGCGCCGCCAGCACTGGGAACTCGCCCTGGCCGAGGATCTCACGGGTGAGCGTTCGCACCACGTAGAACAGCCTGCCAGCGCGCGGCGGCAGCGCCGTGCGGCCCGTGATCACCACCGGGCTGCCCACCGTGGTGCCAGCAGGCGGCGAGTCGATCAGGATGCTCTGGCTGGTCGGCAGCGAGGTTGGCGTGGGCGGCTGCACCTGCCCGGCCACCTGAAGCGTCACCGTGGCGCTAGTGCGCACCTGGCCGTTGGCCGGATCGAGCTCCAGCAGCTCCAGGCCAATCGGCCCGCCTCCCGCGGGCGGGGTGAAGCTCACCTGGCCATTGAAGCGCGCCCCGCCATCCTGCGAGCCCACCACGCCAAACTGGCCCTGGCCGATCTGCTGGCCCTGCGCGTCGCGCACGCGGTAGCTCAGGGCGCCGCCGGCGGGCAGGCGCACCACGCGCCCGGTCACCGTCATTGGGCTGCCCACCACTGTGCCAGTAGGCGGAGACTCGATAATAATCGCCTGCTGCGGCGGGGCCACGCTCAGGTCGATGCGGGCGGCCGCCGCGATCTGGCCGCTCGCCGCGTTCTGGTCGGCCACCTCTACGCTTACCCGCCCGCCGTTGGGCGGCAGGGTAAAGTTGAGCGAGGCGCTGAAGCTGGTTGGCCCGCCCTGGGCGCCCTGCACCGGGAAGGTGCCGATGCCGAGCTGCCGCCCGCTCGCGTCGAGCACGCGGTAGCCGATGTTGCCCTGGAAGGGGTAGCGCGCCGTGCGGCCCGTGATCACCACCGGGCTGCCCACCGTGGTGCCGGGCGGCGGCGAGTCGATCAGGATGGCCTGGGGCGGCGCCACCTGGATCTGTAGCCGCGCTGTGGCCACCACCGGCCCGCCGCCCACGCCAGGCTCAAAGACCTCCAGGCTGATGTTGCCCCCGTTCGGCGGCAGGTTGAAGGTGAGCGAGGCGTTGAAGCTGCCAGTGCCGCTTGCGGCGGCCACCACCGGGAAGCTGCCGCTGCCTAGCACCCCGCCAACGGCGTCGCGCAGGAAGTAGCTCAGGCTGTTGCTGGCAGGGAGTCTCACGGTGCGGCCCGTGATCACCACCGGGCTGCCCACCACCGTGCCGGACGGCGGCGAGTCCAGCAGGATTTGCTGCTGGGCTGCGGGCGGGGGCGGCGGCAGAGCCGTGGGCGATGGGCCAACTGGCTCGCCCGTGGGTGGCGGGGCCTGGCCAGGGCTCAGCGTTAGTTGCGCCGAGGCGATCGCCCGCACCGAGCCGTCGGCCTCGCTAAACTCCAGCACCTCTAAGCGCCCAACGCCCTGCTCGCCAAGGGTGTAGGGGATCTGGCCGCTAAACACGCCGGGGCTGCCGAGGTTGCCCGTAGCGGTGAGGTTGCCCTGGGCCAGAATGCTTCCGTCGGGGCCGAAGAGTCGGTAGTTCAGGTTGCCCTCGAACGGCATCACCGCCGTCCCCCCGCTCACCAGGATCGGGCTGCCTACGGTGGCGCCTGGCTGCGGTGTGAGCAGGCGGATCTGCTGGCCGCTGCTGGCCGTCGTGGGCGTGGGCGTGGCCCGACCGCCCCCAAACAGGCCACAGCCGGCCAGGGCGCTAGCCGCGACAAGCAGTAGTACGATCTGCCATCGTGGCCGACGAGGCGCGGGGGACTCAGGCTGGCACATACTAGGTACCTCGTGCTAAGGGAGGGAACAGGGGACAGGGGACAGGGTCGGAGGGCTGCGCTCAGGCTGTGCCCAGTACCCTGTTCCCTTCTAAAGTCTACTCACCGAGGTGCTCGCGGAACCAGCTCACCTGCTCCTGCGCTGCGTAGAGCTGGTTGGCCGGGTCGCCCAGGCCGTGGCCCTCGCCAACAAACTTGACCATGCGGGCGGGCACATCACGGCGCACTAGCTGGAGATGCAGGTTTTCGTTTTGCACGATCGGCAGGAAGTCCTCGGTGCCGTGGAAGGTGAGCAGCGCCGCCTTGATGCGGCCCGCGTTGTAGACGGGCGAGTCGCGGCGGTACTCCTCCAGGTTGCTGTACGGCGGCAACCCCTCTAGGTACTGCATCAGCCGGTCGTAGCCGCGCGACCAGTCGGTGATAATATCGACCAGGCCGCACTGCACATTGGCCGCCGCGTAGAGGTCGGGGTGGCGCGTAATGCTCTGGGCGGTGAAGTAGCCGCCGTAGGAGCAGCCGGTGATGCCCACCTTGCCCGCGCTCGTCCAGCCCTTCTGCTCCATCTGGCGCACGATCTCGGCCTGCTCGTCGATGTCGATCTGGCCGAAGTTGCCGCCGTCGGCGAGGGCGTTAAACGAGGCTGTGCTGTAGCCGGGGCGCCCGGCGAGCGGCGTCACCAGCAGGGCCACGCCCATGCCGGGGAGCAGCGCGAACGGGTTCTCGACATTGGAGAGCCAGTAGCTCAGCATGGCAGGCCCCGGCCCGCCTTCCTGCCAGACCACAACGCGCGTGTCGCGGGGCGGGAAGGGCGCGTCGGCGGGCTGGATCAGCACCCCGCTGCGCGTCTGGCCGCTGCGCAGCTTAAAGCTCACAGGGTCCTGGCGCAGCCCCGCGAATAGTCGCAGCTCCTCGTTGAACCAGGTGAGCCGCGCAAGGCTCTTGCCATCCCAGCCCATGCGGTAGAGCTCGGGCGGCTCGGTGAACGAGGTGTGCATAAAGACGATCTGGCGGCTGCGGTTCGTCGCGTAGACATTCCAGTACGAGCCGGGGCGGTCGGCGATGTTGCGCAGCTCGCCGCTCACGCGGTTGTAGTAGTACGGGTGGCGGTCGGTGCCCTTCACGGCGCGGAAGATCATCTCGTCGGGCGAGACGAACTGGGCCACAGCGCTAGCGAAAGCGGCGCCGGCGAACAGCTCGCTCTCCAGGCGACCCACCTCCTTCAGCGCGGTGTTGTAGAAGCGGTAGGAGCTGCGCTCGCTAAACTGGGGCGTGTAGATCGGGTAGGTGCGGCCCTTGAGCCGGGCGGGGTGCCAGGCCTGCACCAGCAGAGTCTGGTTATCGGTGGACCAAGTAGCGGCCTGGAGGATCGGGGGCGCCTCGCCGCTTGGCCGCAGCACCTGCGTGGCGCCGCTGGCGAACTCCACCATGTAGGTGTTGTTATTCTGCAAGATCGGATTGATGCTCGGCGGCAGGTTGCCCGTCACATCGCGGTACACCTCCTCGGAGAGCAGCGCGCCGTCGTAGAAGGGCCGGTTGCGCTTCTCGTCGGCCAGGCCGAAGAAAGAGACCGCGAGGCGCGACGAGTCGGGCGTCCAGGTGTCGCCGAAGAGCACCGAGGCCACGGGGATGGTTGTAACGTAGCGCACCTGCGGATCACCGCTGGCGTAGAGCACCAGATCGAGCGTAGTGGGTGTAGCCTCGATCACCGCTTCGTTGGCGCCCTCCTGCAGCATCCAGATCCGGCTGAAAACGCGGCTGGAGCGGAGCTTGTCGGCGCGGCGCTGGAGGCTGGGCGTCAGCGGGATGTGCGCGATGCGCTCGGCGCCGGGGGTGGCGTGGCTCACAGGCACGCTGATGCGGCGGCCCTGAGCGCTGCCGTCGTCCTCAGGCTCTGGGGGCAGCAGCACAAGCAGAAAGCGCTCCAGGTTGGGCGCCACCGACAGGATGCCGGTGTTACCAGGGAGGCGCAGAGGCTCGGCGCGGATCTCCAGCGTCTCTTTGTCGATCAGCAGCTTCACCAAAGCGTCTTCGGGAGTGCTGGCGCTAAAATCCACCGCGAGCGCGCCAAGCGTGCGCTCGTCGAGCCAGCTGAAGCTGGAGAAACCGGCCAGCGGCAGGGGCGAGTAGTTACCAAACGACTCAGGGTCGATTACTGCCGCGCTGCCATCCTGGATATTCAGGAAGGCGAGCTCCTCGCCGGAAGTGGCGAGCACAGTCTGGTCGTCGGGGCTTACGGGGCTAAGGGGCAGCGTAGTGACGGCCTCGTTCTGAAGGCGATCAATGCGCGCAACCTCGTCCTCATCCAGCAGATCCGGCGGCGGCGGGGGCGTCGAGTTGTCAACGACGAGGATATTGTTCGGCTGCTCCTCGGCCACAGCCGGCACGGCGCCGACAACGAGAAACAGCGTGAGCAAGGCAAGCAGCCACCGCTGAGGACGCATACGCCGACTCCTTGGGCCCCCGGTGCTATGCCGAGGGATTGCTGAAGATTTCAGATCGCAAGCTCGAGGCAGAGTGTAAAGTGGAAACTTGCTAATGATACCAAACTTTTGCGGAAAATGGTATACTAGGCTACGAATAGTCTTTACGTTTTACGGCCACTCTGAGGAGAGACGGCAGCGGGGCCGTTCTCGTCACTGGGTCATTACATACTTCATGGATTGCGTTGAAGCGCGGCGGCTGATCGACGCGGGGCTGCGGCCGAGCTCCACAACCCCACAGCGGGCGGCGCTTGGCTTCCATCTGGCGCGCTGCGCGGGCTGCCGGGCGTACAGCGCGGCGGCGCCACAGCCCCCGCAGCTCTCCGCCGCGTGGCCGGCGCCCCTGCCCCTGTCCGACGCGAGCGCGCTGCTGCTGGCCGCGCTGCTAGAGGCGCCCCCCGAAGAGCCTGCGGCGCCCCTGCCAGTGCTGAGCGTCGCGCGACCCACCATGGCACGCCTGGCGCCGCGTCGCCCCGCCCCGCGCAAGCGAGCGACGCCCTGGTGGCGCTACGCCGTGCTAGGCGGGCTCGTCCTGCTGGTTGCCGGGCTTGCGGTGGGCCTGGGGCGGCTGGCCATGGCTGCCTACACCATCGGCGATAACCTTGCCGCCATGCAGGTGACGACCGCGCCGACGATCCGGGCAACCCCTGGTCTGCTCGTGCCGACAGGCTCGCCCGCGCCCAGCAGTACGCCCCTGCCAGCGGCAGGCGTGTTCGACGCCGCGCCCGCCGCGCCCAGCGTCCCGCCGGATGCAGGCGTGCCCACGGGCGACACAACAGCGGCGCCTGCTGCGCCTACGCCCGGCCCTCAGCTGAGCGCCACGCCTGTTCGTTTGCCTCCTGTGGGGGGGCCGGTCGCGCTGCCAACATTGATGGCCACGGTAGACGTGCTGCCCGCTGTGGCGAGCGGCGAGCCTGTCACCATCCTG
>JAYUYB010000077.1:0-5448 GCA_043752655.1 Chloroflexota bacterium | reverse complement strand
CGCTCGATGAGCTTGCTGGCGTGGCAGAGGACGACGCGACCGGCGATACGATCTACGCGGTGGATCGGGTGAGCGAGGCGGTGCTGGTGGGCTTCTTCGCCGAGCATGTCGCGCCCCGCTGGCCGCTCGTGCTGGTGGGCGAGGGGCTGCCGAACGGGGTTGTGACGCTGCCCGATGGCCTTGCGGAGGCAGATGCGGCCATCCGCGTGATCGTGGACCCGATCGACGGCACGCGCGGCCTGATGTACCAGAAGCGCCCCGCGTGGATCCTCACAGGCATAGCGCCAAACAAAGGCCCCAACACGCGCCTGAGCGACATCGAGCTCGCCGTGCAGAGCGAGATCCCCCTGGTGAAGCAGCATCTCTGCGACGTGCTCTGGGCCACCGCCGACGGGCCACCGCACGCCGAGCGCGTGAACCGACTGACCGGCGAGCGCACGCCGATCCAGCTGCGCCCATCGCAGGCTCCTAGCATTGCCCACGGCTTCGCCACGGTGAGCCGCTTCTTCCCCGGCATGCGCGAGGAGCTGTCCGCCATCGATGACGGCATGGTGCGCACGGTGCTCGGCCCCCCGCAGCCGGGCAAGGCCCAGTGCTTCGAGGATCAGTACATCTGCTCTGGGGGCCAGCTGTACGAGCTGATCGCCGGCCACGACCGCTTCGTGGCCGACCTGCGCCCGCTGCTCGACCGGCACCAGGCCGCGCGCGGGCAGGCGCTCGGGATCTGCTGCCACCCGTACGATCTTTGCACCGCCCTGATCGCCCGCCAGGCAGGCGTGCTGCTCACCGACGAGCGCGGCCACGGCTTTGATGCCCCGCTCGACATCCACGCCGACGTTGGCTGGATCGGCTACGCTAACGCTGCGATCCGTGCGCAGCTGGAGCCTGCCCTGCTTGGCGCCCTGCGCGAGCGGGGCCTGCTTGATTGAAGGGAACAGCGGACAGGGGACTGGGCACAGGGCCGCATCAGAAAAGCCACAGCGATCTTTCTATGCCGACTGAGCTTGAGCGTTTTATGAGCGAGGCCCGCCAGCTGCGCGGGAGTTACTTCGAGCGTGCGCGGCCGATCACGGTGGCGCGGGCGCCGGGGTGGGTCGATCTGCTTGGCGGCGCCGCGGCCTACGGCGGCGCCCTTGCGCTCGGCTGGCCCCTGGCCGCCAGTGTCTTCGTGGCGCTCCAGCCCATTCCCGAGCCCACCATCCGGCTGCACAGCAGCGCAGGCAGCGACGCAGCGCTGCCGCTTGAGACACTCACTTTGCCCGACGGCGCCCCCCGCGAGTACGCCGACGTGGCGGGGCGCGTGGGGCAGCAGCCGGCCCAGCAGCGCCTTGTGGCCGCCGCCTGGATGGCGCTGCTGCGCGAGGAGTTTGTGCGCTTCCCCGGCGGCGCGCGGCTGCTCGTGCAGGTCGCCGAGACGCCAGGCTGGGAGATCGCGCTCACAGCCGCCGTGGCCCAGGCGCTTGTCTCCGCCTACGGCGTGCGGCTTGCGCCGCGCGAGCTTGGCCTGAGCTGCCTGGTAGGGGTGCAACGAGTGGCGGGCCAGCTGCACGACCCCGGCGCGCTCGGGGCGCTCGTGAGCGTCTGCGCGTCGGCTGGTGGGCTGCTCCTAGTTCACCAGCAGCCCGCCACCATGTGGGGCAGCCTGCCGCTGCCGCCCGGCGCCGCGCTCTGGGCGCTGCGGGTGGGCGACGGGCCGCGCCCGCATGCGCCACACGCCGCCGCTGGCATGGCCTACCGCATGGCCGCCGACGCCGCAGACCTGGCCCCCGCCGCGGCCGATGCGCGTTGGCTCGGCTACCTAGCCAACATCGGCACCGCGCCCTTTGAGCGCAGCATACGCGACGTGCTGCCCGCCAGCCTGAGCGGCGCAGCGTTTCTGGCGCGCTACGGGCCACTGCCGGGAGTCGCCGTGCAGCCAACCGAGCGCTACCCTGTGCGGGCTACTGCGGCGCTGCCGGTGGAGGAGCAACTGCGGGCGCGCACGGCGGTGGCGCTGCTGCGCGCTGCGGCAAGCAAAGCGCAGCGCGACGACGACCTGGAGCTGGTGGGCGAGCTGATGGCGCAGTCGCACTGGGCGCAGCGCGCTGCGGGGCGTACCGACATCCACGCAGATCAGCTAGCCGAGCGCGTGTACGCCGCCGGGGCGCAGGGGCTCTACGGCGCGCGGGCGCCCGCCGCCGCCTCGGGTGCTACACTTGTGGTGCTTGGGCACGCCGAGGCCGAGCCGAGCTTGCGTTCATTAGCCCAGGAGTACGCCGCCGGGTGCGGGCTCCCCGTGACTGTTTTTGGAGGCAGCGCCGCCGGGTGCAGCCCGGCCGGAACGCGTGAGATTTAGGAGGAATGTGATGACCACGACCCGAAACTGTCCGAGCTGTGGGGCGCAGGTGGTCGCCAGCGAGCGCTTCTGCGCCAACTGCGGCTCGCGCATGCCAGACATGGCTACCCCAGCCGGCGGCCAGCCCGCCATCGAGCCGACGATCATGCTGCCACCGCCGTCCATCCCAGGGCAGACGCCCACACCCCTGCCGCCACCAAGCAGCACGCCGCCACAGGGCCAGGGCGCCATGCGCCTGCCGTCCGACACGCCGCCGTCCCCAGCGCCGCAGCCCCGGCGTGGCCTGCCGCTCTGGGCCATCCTGTTGCTCGGCCTGGCTGGCCTCTGCGTCGTCGGCTGCGTTGCAGCCTTCACCTTCGTTGGCTTCGTAGGGCAGCAGGCTGCCAGTGGAATTGGGACAGCTGTCGTGGAGCTTTCTACTGCGGTTGCCACCCCTGAGGAGGAGAGCGGCCTGATCGTGCCAACCCGCGAGGATCTGCCAACCCGCCCGCCCGAGACAACGATCGAGGCCGCGCCGACGACCGAGGTAGCGCCCACAAGCGGCGCTGGTGGCGGCGTCGTCGGCGGGGTGGCGGGCACGGGTGGCGCTGGCCAGGTGCAGACGGCCCAGGCGGCCACAGCGGAGATCCTGGCGGCCACGGCGGAGAGCGAGCAGCTCTTCAGCGGCGCGCGCGAGATCTTCAAGGACGAGTTCGTCGACAACCGCAACGCCTGGTTCACCGGAGTCTTCCAGGAGATCGAGACCGACAAGATCGAGGACGGAGTCTTCAAGGTGATCTGGGCGGGCGCCGACTCGTCGTATGAGCTGTACGAGGTGCGCGACCTGACGAACTTCATCGCCGAGGTGGACTGCCTGGTGGTGACAGGCGGCACCGACGGCAGCTGCGGCCTGGTTTTCGGCCAGAAGACCGACGTGGGCTTCTACAAGTTCGAGCTGTTCGACGACTACTACCGGCTCTTTGTGGTGCAGGCCGAGGGCGACCCGCCCGTGCTTGCCGAGGGCAACCCGGAGGGAATAGTGCGGCCCGGCGAGGTAAATCGGCTGCGCGTGGTCAAGCAGGGCGACCGCATCCGCCTGTACCTCAACGGCGTGCAGCTCGCCGACGTGAGCGACAGCACCTTCCCCACCGGCAAGGTCGGCGTCTCCACCAACTCGTACCTGGAGGAGGGCGGGGTGGAGGTGCATATCGATAATTTTATCATTTGGGAGCTACAGTAAGGCGAGGGGCCTTCAAGTCGCTAACGCGATCATACTCACGGAGGGAGGATCGATGAAGCGCTGGCGTATCACCCTTACCATGGTCCTTGGCACGCTCGTTCTGCTCGGCACAGTGGCCGGTGCCGCCACAGCGCCAGGGAGGCTGACCACCTTTCTCCCCCTGGTGGGCAGGCAGACCCATGAGCTCGCGGCCTACAGCTCGCCCGGCGGCCAGCCAGCGCAAATCGTGCTGAGTGTTGCCGAGTATGGCCAGAGGGTCACGCTCAGTTCCCCGATGGTGTGCGGCGAGGAGCCACGCTGGGCGCCCGATGGGCAGAGGTTTGCCTGCGCTTCGCGTCAGTTTACCCGCGAAGGTTTTTCCTATACGGGCATCCACATCGCAGGTATCGATGGCAGCTACGTGGCGATCCCCGAGGGCAATGGCGCCTTCGCCTGGTCGCCCGATGGGTCACGGCTGGCTTTCAGCGGGAACGGCCTGGAGGTGATCAACGCCGACGGCACAGGGCGCAGCCAGCTGTTCACAGATCTGCTGCCGCTCGGCGAACTTTCCTGGTCGGCTGATGGCGCATCCATCGCCTACGGGGTGGGCCGGTGGTCGTTCCCACGTACCACAGTGCAGGGGCCGTACGAGCTGTACGTGCGCCGCGACGGCGTAGCGAGTCTGGTGGCGACGAGTGTTTCAAGCTACAGCTGGTCGCCCGACAGCGCGCAGCTGGCAGTGAGCCGCTTCCGTGTTGGCGAACAGATTGTCAGCATCGTGAAGGCAGACGGGGCGAAAGAAACGGTTGTAGGTGTAAACCCGGTCGCCTTCAGCGGGTTCCCGGCCCCGGTCTGGTCGCCCGATGGGGCGTGGCTCGCGTGGGAAAGCAACGAGACACTGAGCACGTCGGTGCGCGTAGCGCGGGCAGACGGCAGTGCGCCGACCAACCTCGGGAGCGGCAGCTTCCCGCTGGCGTGGTCGCCTGACAGCACACGGCTGGCCTACCGTGGCAACGCGGCGCTCAAGGTTGCAAACGTCGCCACTGGGGCGCAGGTGGAGCGCCTCAACGGCAGCTCGGTCGCCTGGTCGCCGGATGGAGCGCTGATCGCGGCGGCTGAGCAGACGGTGCTCACGATCATGCCGCCCGACAGCGGCGACCCGGTGCGCCTTACCAACATCGTTACGGGCAACGGCAGGCTCGACGCCGTGAGCTGGTCGGCGGACGGCGCATGGGTGGTGATGGCGGCGACAACCGACGGCCCAAACGGCGGAACCGTGCGCATGGTTGCCGTCAGCCGCAATGGGAAGCAGGTAATGGGGCTTGGGGCAGGGTCGAGCAGCTACACCTGGCTACGCTAGACAGTGGTACCATGCCTGCCAAAGTGGTGCTGTGCTATTGTTGTGTTTCCAACGTGCGCGGAGGACCGCGATGACAACCATGACTCTAGATCTGCCGACCGAGCTGTATCAGCGGCTACAAGCGGAGGCGATGCGGGCTGGTCGGCCAGTAGATGATCTCGTTGCAGCCTGGCTCAAGGAGCGACTCGCGCCCCTTCAGAGCGAACGCGAGCGCGCAATCGAGGTACTCCGGGCCGCCGGATTGCTCGCCGAGCCGAGCGCCGAGATGCAGGCGCGAGCAGCGAAGGCCACGATGTCGCTGGTAGAGGTGCAAGCAGCCCTTGACCGCGTCGGTGGCAAGCCGCTCAGCGAAATGATCATTGAGCAGCGAGGGCCGAAAGGTTGAGCCAGTTCTTTGTCGACTCGAGTGCGCTGGTGAAACGCTACGTGACCGAGGTTGGTACGCTGTGGGTCCAGGCGCTTGCCGACCCGGTCGTCGGTAACACCATCGTGAGCGCCGCGATTACCCGTGTCGAGGTTGCGGCGGCGCTCGCGAGTCGTCACCGGGCGCCGACT
>JAYUYB010000076.1:0-5459 GCA_043752655.1 Chloroflexota bacterium | reverse complement strand
CCGCCTGTGTCTCCTCGGCCTCGCAGGGCGCCGTGCTGGAGACGCCGGGGGCGTGACCGGGAGACCGGGAGACCGGGAGACCGGGAGACACCTGGCGGCAGAGATAGGTGGACTGCGCAAACGTGTAACTCGCTGATAGAGTTAGGTATGCCGCTAGGTGTCTCCTTGTCTCCTTGTCTCCTTGTCTCCTTGTCTCCTTGTCTCCCTGTCTCCTTGTCATCTCTGAGGCGCCAGCCTGCTATGGGTAGGAAAGAGGCTTCTAGAATGACACGCCCTCCCCCCGCCCCCTGGCAGCTCACCGGCAGCGGCGTAATCCTGCTCTACCGCTTCCCAAAGCGCTGGGTGCTGGAGCACGGCATGCTGCCCGCCGAGCTGCGCGGGGCGTTTGTGGGCGGCGTTGGCGCGGTGATGCTGGTGGACTACACGGGCTCTGATGTTGGCCCCTACCAGGAGGCGCTCTTCATCCCCGGCCAGCTCTGGCTCGGCGGCGGCCTTGTCTCCAGCATCACGCGCATTGTTGTCTCCACGGTGGCCAGCGTGGACGGCGGGCGCGAGAACTGGGGCATCCCCAAGGATCTGGCCGAATTTCAGCGCCAGGGCGACAGCTTCCGCGTGTGGCGCGAGGGCGCGCCGCTGCTCCAGGCCGAGGTGAGCGGCTACGGCCCACGGCTCCCCTTCGCCACGGCCTGGTCGCCGCTGCCGCTGGTGATCGCACAGCTGCGCGGGGGTGACCTCTACCGCACGCGTCCCGGCGGGAAAGGCGCGCTACAGCTGGCCCGTGTGCGGCGCCTAGAGATCGATGGCAGCCAGTTCCCCGATGTGTCGCGCTTCCAGCCATTCCTCGCCGTGCGCGCCACGGGCTTCCAGCTTACGTTTCCGGTGTCGACGGTAGACGGTAGACGGTAGACGATTCGTAGCCGCAGCGGAGGAGCCAGCCTGCCAAATTTCCCTTAGAAGCTCGGCCTTCTTATCCGTCTTCTGTCCCCAGGAACGTTTCTCAACCCATGACTTGCTGGCGGAGAGGTCGCTAGCATACAGCGCGGGTCTTCAGACGCTGTTCAACCAGTATCCGGATCGCTCAGAGGCAACTGGCGGTGCCTCGCCGCCGAGCTTGCGTAGGGCGACGCGCAGGTTGCAGAGCCAGGCGGCCTGCTCGGTCAGCAGCAGCGTGCAGATGGCGTCCCACTGCGCTGGGGCAATCTGCACGCTGCAATCACCCTAGCTTGGCGAGGTGCCCGCAGGCAGCGGCGACTGGTAGCGCGTGCCGCCGCGCCGCCGCTGGAACTCGGCCCGCGCCTCGGCCAGCAGCTCTGGTCGTGTCAGCAGCTCCATGCCGGCCAGCGCGATCGCCTTGGCCGCGAGCTGCATGCCTTTGAAGCCGATGCTGGAGCCAGACGAGGCGACAATCTGCCAGCTATGGCCGGGGGTGCCCAGGGGCCAGCAGCAGGTCGTCAGCTGACCGGTCGGCGTGATCTGGCTCACGTCGCCCACCTCGGTGGAGCCGGGCATCACGAAGTGGGCCTCGCTGTGGGGCAGGATCTGCTCCCAGAGCGGCGTCTCGATCAGGCCCCGGTCCAGCTCGGCGCCGGCCAGGCGCCGCATCAGCTCGAAGGCGTTGGCCACAGTGCCGGGCATGAAGCTCGCCTGGAGCTGCGCGGCGAACGCCTGCTCCTCGGGCGTGAAGCTGAGCGCGCCGGCCTCCTCCAGCTTCTCGTGCAGCAGCCGCGCCAGGGTGTGGTTTGGCAGCAGATCGTAGCAGCCGGTGACGAACTCGACGTCGTGGCTGGTGCCGCTCATTAGAGCCGCGCCCTTTGCGATGTCGAGCACGCGGGCGTAGATCGCATCGACCTGGTCGCGGCGGGGCGCGCGCACGTAGTACCAGATCTGCGCCGCGGCCGGCACCACGTTCGGCGCCTGCCCGCCGCTGGTGATCACGCTGTGGATGCGCGCCTCGGGGATGATATGCTCGCGCAGGTAGTTGACGCCCACATCCATCAGCAGGGCGCCGTCCAGAGCGCTGCGGCCGTTGTGCGGGTCCACCGCAGCGTGGGAGGTGACGCCGTGGAAGTTCACCTTGAACGAGTTCATGGCTAGTGACGAGCCGGCCGAGGCCATGTTGGTGTCGCCGGGGTGCCACGTCAGCGCGACGTCGAGCTCGTCGAAGCGGCCGGCCCTGGCCATGAAGGTTTTGCCGACTAGGGTCTCCTCGGCCGGGCAGCCGAAGTAGCGCACGGTACCGGGCAGGCCCTGGCGCTCCAGTTCGGCCTTGAGCGCAAGTGCGGCGCCGAGGCAGGCGACGCCGAACAGATTGTGCCCGCAGCCGTGGCCGGGGCCGCCGGGTGCGGCCGGGCTCTTCTCGGCGGCCAGGCGCTGTGAGAGGCCCGGCAGGGCGTCGTACTCGCCGAGCAGCCCGATCACCGGGCCGCCGCTGCCCCAGCTGGCGACGAAGGCCGTGGGCATGCCCGCGACCCCGCGCTCGACGCTGAACCCGGCAGCCTCCAGCTGGTCGGCGAGCAGCCCGCTGGCGAAGCGCTCTTGCAGCGCGACCTCGGGCCGTTCCCAGATCTGTCGCGCAAGATAGGCCAGCCGCTCATCCTCTTGGTCCAGGTAGTCCAGGGCCGCCTGCCGCGTAGCCATGAGGCACTCCTTTGGTGGTGATGCGATTGCTACATTATAGCCACCTTGTGCCCCCGGCCGCGCGCGCTCAGCCTGGCCACTCCCGCTGCGCGGCGCCGACATAGGCCGACTGCGGCCGGAACAGTGTGGGCAGACTGTGGCGCTCTGAGGCGGGCGCGTCAGCGATAGACCGGCGACGGAGTGCCCGGCACCGTCCACCGTCCCGCGCTACGCCCCACGCCGCGCGCGCAGCCAGCCGCCAAGGGCGCCGAGCAGCCCGCTGCCGAGCAGCACGGCGATCACGGGCGGCGCCCAGAGCAGCTGCACCAGGGCGGCGCCCCCAAGGATGCCGGCGGCTACGAGCAAGCTGCCCCGGCCCTCGTCGCGGGCCTGGCGCAGCAGCGGGACGCCCATCTGCCATGCGAGCAGCAGCCCAAGGCCCACGGTTGCGGGGATCACGCCGCGCAGCGCCGCCTGCACTGCAGGCAGCTCGCGCACGCCAGCGTAGATCGCCGTGAGCACCGCCGTGATCGTCACACTCGGCAGCAGCAGGCCGAGCAGGGCGAGCGTAGCGCCCCAGGCCCGGCCCACGCGCCAGCCGATCAGCACGGTGAGCCCAAGCAGGTTGATGCCTGGCGTCAGCTGGCAGATCGCCCAGGCGTGCGTAAACTCCTCGGCGCTCATCCAGCCGCGATCCTCTACCACTGTGCGCCGGATCATCAGCAGCGTCGCCGCGCCCCCGCCCCAGCTGCGCGCCCCAAGCGAGAGCCAGGTGGCGAAGAGCGACCAGGGGGTGAGCTGTGGCATGTTGATGCTCGCTTGTCTAGGCAAGGGGACAGGTGATAGGGTCGCCGCACTAGGAAGACCTAAATTGGACAGGGCGGATGCAACACCTAGATTCGACTCGCCTCGCACGCCCTCGGGGCCAGCAATGGGCCAGAAATCTGTGGCATCTGTGGAGAATATGCCTGAGCAGTTGTGTAACGCAAGTGTAGGGCTGACGTGTCACTTCAAAGAGCGAATTGCCCTGTGGTATACTCGTAGCCGTTTCAGGATGTCTGCTAGCGGGGGCTACGTGGCACGGGCGGAAAGAACCATACTTTACTGGCTGTTCCTGTTGGCAATCCCCGTGGCGCTCACTGCGACGGTATGGATCGCCTTTTCGACCCGGATCAATCGCCACCCGGACGAGATTCTGCACTTAGATGCGATCCGCTACTACGCCGAGCAGTGGCTGCCGCCCAAACTTAACGCGGACGGGCTTGTGTACGGCCCCGACGGCTGGAGCCGCGTGTACAATGACGAAGTTGTCTACTGGTTCTACGGGCGCAGCGTAGCAGCTGTGCGTGTGGGCGCAGGGGTTGCCGATGCAATAACCGGTCTCAACACTCAGGCGCAGCTACAGCTTCCGTACAACCCTCTAGCCCGCCTTTTAAATATTGCCCTCTTTGCGGTAACGCTGATTGTGCTTGCCGTTGCCGCTCGCCAGCGCACACTCGCCCTGAGCATCGGCCTCTTGCTGCTCAGCACGCCTCAGATTATATATCTCTACGCCTACAGTAATTCTGACGCCTGGGGGCTATCCTGGGTGATCTTCGCGGCGCTGTTGCTTACAAAGCGCACTCCGCTGTTCTCGCAGCGCAGGGACGGCATCGTGCTTGGCGTTATGCTCGGCATGATCCTGCTTTCAAAAGAGCCGTTCTGGCTAGCGCTGCCGTTTCTGCTTGTGCTGGCGCTGTTACAGCCGCGTGCCGCTGATGCAGGCAAAGCAACGCAGGCAAGGCCAATGATTGGCGCCGCTGTTGCGCTGAGCATCGTGCTGATCGCCCTGCTGCCCTATAAGGTGCTTTACCCAGTGAGCCAGGGCAACTACGCCGAGCTAGCGCTTGCGACCCGCGACCAGCGGGCGTGGCCAGGCTTTGGGCCAAGCAACCCGACCGAGCCATCGCGTCAGTGGCGCGACAAAGGCACGCCGTTCCTGGCGGTCGCTCAAAATCAAGCCTGGTATCGCATCTCGCTCCAGAGCTTTTACGGCTATTTTGGCTACATGACCGTTCCCCTTTTGCTCTGGCAGTACTATCTTGCCGGGGCCACCGCACTGCTCTGCGTTGCTGCCACATTCGGCACGGCTGTTGCTGCCCCTCGCCACCGCTCACGGCGCTCGCAGCTACTGTTCCTCGCCGCAGCTTTGTGCGTGGGCCTGAGCGTCGGCGCATCGCTGTATCACTCCTGGACGGTAGACATACAGCCGCAGGGGCGCTATCTGTTTGGAAGCGTGCCGGCGATCGCGCTGCTTGTTGGCGGGATCGCTGAGCGTGAGCCTTTGTGGCTTGCCAGGGCTCGCGTTGGTGTGTGGGTGCTGCTTGTGCTGCTCAGTTTGGGGGCGGTGTTGTTGCTTGTTCCTGCGAATCCGCTACTTTTATAAAAACAATCAGCTAGGCTGCCGCTGTAAGCACGCCTAAGCATGCAATTGTGATCCGCCAGTAGCCATGTCGGGTGTCCCGCGCAGCAGTTCGCTCCATGGGAGCCCAAAGACGCGCGGCACACCAAGCACCGCAACCACTGGCCAGACAGCTTCCACTACCAGCTCTGTGATGATGCTGCGCCGCAAGCATAGCTTCCGGGAAGCGACGGATGTTACTCCGCCGTGCTCGCCTCCAGCACCGCCTGGGCGATCTGCTCGCCGCGCCCCTGGGGCAGGTAGACGTAGCGCCCGCCAAGCCACGCCGCGAGCTGCTGGGCCTCGCCGCGGCTCACGTAGCTGCGCTGGGTGTCGATCACCACGGCGCCCACGCCGGCCGCGCGCAGCCTGGCGCTCAGCGTCTGCACCTCCTGGCGGGCGG
>JAYUYB010000075.1:0-12573 GCA_043752655.1 Chloroflexota bacterium | reverse complement strand
CGAGCGGGCCAGCTTGCAGCTCACGATCGCCACGCCCGGCCTCAACCGCACGCTCAACCGCGACCTGCCGGTGAGCGCCGCGCTTGCAGCACCTTCCGCAGGCGTGAGCTTTGTCGCCAGCGGCCCGCTCACGGTGACGCTTGACCTGCCGACACCGCCCATAGGCGCACTGCGCATCGCTATCGCGCCGGGGCTGCGCGCGGCCCTCACCGCCCAGGCCGAGCAGCTCGCGGCCCGCGTAGAACCCTCAGTTGAGGATCAGGCCGCGCTCACGCTGATCAGCGCAGGGCTGGCGCGCGCAGGCGACGACGACGAGCGTGCACTCTGGGAGCAGCGCACCCGCGACGCGCTGGCCGGGCTCGACGCCGCCCAAAACCCCGATGGCGGCTGGGGCTGGTGGCCCGCCACCCCCTCGGAGCCCTTTGTCACCGCCTTCGCGCTCGAAGCCCAGGTGGCGGCGCGCGCAGCTCTCGGCGACAGCAGGCCGCCAAGCCTGCGGGCCGTGGCCCAGCTGGGCCGCCTCGCCCCCGCCGCAGACCCCGACACCAGAGCCTACATCGCCTATGTGCTCACGCGCAGCGGGCGCGCCGCCCCCGAGGCCGCCGCGCTGCTCGACGCCCCGCTCGCCGCCGATGGGCTGGCCTTTCTCGCCCTGGCGCTACCGCCCAGCCAGGCCGGGCCAGCCCTTGACCGCCTGAGCGCCCTGGCCACACGCGGCAGCGCCAGCCCCGCTGTGGGCGCCACTGTGCGCTGGCCCAGCGACGAGCCGGGGGGCCTGCCACGTGGTGGCGCAGCCGTCACCGCCGCCGCTGCGCAGGCCCTCGCCGCACGGCGCCCCAACGACCCAGCCTTGCCCGGCGCGACGAATAGCATGCTGAGAGCCTGGGGGGTCGATGGCTGGTCCAGCAGCTACGAGGCCGCTCGCGTTGCCACAGCGCTGCTTGGCCGTGCCAGCGTGGCGGGCGATGGGCCGCGCCGCGTTGTGCTCGCTGGGCGCGCGCTGCTCGGCGACGGCACACCGATCAGCGCCACGCTGCAAGCCGAGCTCCCGGCCGCAAATCTCGGCCCGCGCCCAGTACTGAGCGTGCAGACAAGCGGCGCGGACACCTACCTCGTTGCCACCAGCAGCCACGTGGCGGCGCCAGATCCAGGCGGCCAGCTCGCGCTTGCCCAGGAGCTGATCGACCCAAACAGCGGCACGCCGCTCGACCCGACAACCCTGCGCCCTGGACAACTTGTGGCCATCCGGGTTACGATGATCGTGCCGAGCCAGCTGCTGCGCGCCGAGCTTGAGCTGCCGCTGCCTGGTGGCCTAGAGCCGCTGCCAAGCCCGCTGAACGCCCCCTTCATCCACAGCAGCAGCCTCAGCGGACGCTCGCGCAGCCTCACGCTCAGCGCGGCCAACCTTGCGCCGGGCGTCTACAGCCAGCGCATCCTTGCGCGCGCCGTGGCGGCGGGCAGCTTCAGCGCGCCGCCAGCGCGCATCACCGCCACCTACATCGCCGGGCTCACCGCCACCGCACCTAACAGCCTGAGCATTATCATCACCCCATGACAACACCCAAACTCGCGGGCGACCTCCCCATTCGCGCCCTTCACGCCGTTCGTGTTCGCGCCTTTCGCAGCCTTTCGCGCTTTTCGCGCTCCAAACACCCCCCTTCGCGCTCCAAACGCCCCTCTTTGCGCTCTAAATCGGTCCCCATGCTCCAGAAGCTCGTCCTCGTGCTCATGCTGCTCCTGCTCACCGCCGCCGCCGCGCCGCGCCCTCAGCCCGCCCTGGTTGCCGCGCCGCCCGCCGCCGTGCCTGCCCAGCCGCCCTCGTTCGGCCTCAACTCCCACCTCGCCACGCGCTACCCCGACCCCTCCACGATGGACGTGCCCGCCGCCCTGGTGAGCGAGCTTGGCGTAAGCTGGGTGCGCGAGGATTTCCACTGGCACCGCGTGCAGCCGCGCCCCGACGGCTGGGACTGGACGTTTAGCGACGCCGCGATGCGCGCCCTGCTCAGCCGCGAGATCAGTGTGCTCGGCGTGCTCGGCCCCTCTGTGGGCTGGGCCACCCCTTTTAGCGGCGACACCCCGAACGATGTCTCCTATTACCCGCCCAACCCCGACGCCTTTGTGGAGTATGTGCGCGGCGTTGTAACGCGCTACCGCCGCTACGTCCACCACTGGGAGATCTGGAACGAGCCCGACCACGCGATCTTCTGGCGCCCCGCCCCCGACGCCGCCGCCTACGCCGACATGCTCATCCGCGCCGCGCAGACCATCCGCGCGATCGACCCCGATGCCCAGATCCTGATCGGCGGCGTTAACCCCTTCGACACCACGTTTCTGCGCAGCGTGGCCGAGTACGGCGCCTGGGATAGCTTCGACATTATTGCCATTCATCCTTATGTAGACCCGTACTCGCCTGAGGATGGCAACCTGGCCGCAGCTGCCGACGGCGTGCGCGCCCTGGCGCAGCAGTACGGCCAAAAGCCGATCTGGGTGACGGAGCTTGGCTGGGCCAGCGGCCCCGGCGACCGCGACGCCGTCGGCCGCAGCGACGAGCAGGAGCAGGCCAGCTTCCTGGTGCGCGCCATGCTCGCGCTCTGGGAGTCCGGCGTCGAGCGCGTCTTCTGGTACAGCTTCAAGGACGACCCCGGCAATCCCTACGGCCTGATCCGCGTCGGATCCGGTCGCACCGACTACGCCCCCCGCAAGCCCGCCTTCGAGGCGCTGCGCACGCTCAATCAGCAGCTCGCCGGGGCCACCCGCGTAACTAGGCGCGATCTGTTCGAGCGCCAGGTAATCGCGAGCTTCGAGGCCCTGCGCGGCTGGCGGCGCACCAACCAGCCCAACGGGACGCTGCGATCAAGCGCGCGCGCCTACAGCGGGGACGGGGCCGCCGAGATCAGCTACAGCTTCACCACGCGCGCCAACGACTACCTCGCCTTCGAGCGCGAGCAGCCCATCCCCCTTGAGGGCACGCCCTACGCTGTGGGCGCCTGGGTTTACGGCGACGGCAGCACCCACGGCGTGAAGATCTGGCTGCGCGACGCGGAGGGCGAGCTGCTTCAGTTTGTGCTGGGGCCAGTCGGGGCGCCGGGGTGGCACTTCCTGCGGGCGCCGATCGGGGGCGAGGTGGAGCCGGGCAACGTGCTCACGCCTGGCGGCAACCGGCGCGTCGATTTCCCCGCAGCGCTCCAGGCCATCGTGGTGGACGATCTGGTGGACGAGTTTGTGGGCAGCGGCACGCTCTGGATCGACGACCTGACGGTGATCAGCGGCCACGAGCTCTACGACCTGCGCCTGGAGCGTGGCGGCGAGGCGCTCGACATTCTCTGGTCGCCGCCAGGCGCCCGCGTCAACCTCGCCACCCGCGCCGACACCGCTCGCCTGATCGAGCGTGGCGGGGCCGAGACACTCCTCGCCGCCCAGTCGGGCCAGCTTAAACTCAACCTCGGCCCCGCCCCGGTGTACTTGTGGCACCGGCGCTAGCGGGGAGGCAAGGAGACAAGGAGGTAGCCCGTCGCTGCCGATAGGCGCTCCCTGTCTCCCGGTCTCCTTGTCTTCGGCTGCGCAGCGAGCATTAGCGAGCCAGCCGCGGGCTCACCCACGGCACATCGGGCGTCCCGGCCCTGGCGTTCGCGGCCCGCGCCGCCACAAACAGGAAGTCGGAGAGGCGGTTCAGGTAGGTGAGCACGTTCGGGCTGATCGGCTCCTCGTGCGCAAGGCTCACGGCCCAGCGCTCTGCGCGGCGGCAGGTGGTGCGCGCCAGATGCAGCTGTGCGGCCCCCGGCGTGCCGCCCGGCAGAATAAACTGGCGCAGCGGCTCCAGCTCCGCCTCCAGCGTGTCGATCCACTGCTCCAGAAACAGCACCTCTTCGTCGCCTACGCGCGGGATGTTGGCGCTCTCGCCGGGGGTCGCCAGGTCGGCGCCCACTACGAAGAGCTGGTTCTGCACCATCGCCAGGATCGCGTCGAGCCCAGGGTCGAGCCCTGCGGCGCGTGCCAGACCCACAACAGCGTTGCACTCGTCGGCGGTGCCGTAGGCCTGCACGCGCAGCGCGTCCTTTGCAACCCGCTGGCCGCCAAAAAGCCCGGTCTGGCCGGCGTCGCCCGTCTTGGTATAGATCTTCATCGGCTTGCTCCTAGCGTAGAAAGAATCAAAAGGCACGAAGATCATCATAACATCTTCGTGCCGGAACATTCGTCTGCGCATCACGCGCCACACTCACCTGGCGAACGCCTCCTGGCCCAGGGCCGCGATCTGGCTGGTAGCCGCGCCGATACTCGCGCCCGGCGCGGGCATCCCCAGTAGCAGCATCCCACCAAGATCGGCCAGCAGCACCTTGCCGCCGGCGCCGGCGTAGAGCACCACGCCGCGCCGCGCGCCAAAACACTGCCCCACTGCGTCTAGGCTGCACACCAGCGTCACCATCTGGCTCGCGAGCGCCTCCTCCATGCCCACAGCCGCGAGGAGCCGGCCATCATAGGCTACCAGCGCGAAACCAGCCAGGGCCGGGCACTCTGCGCGCAGCTCGTCGAGGGCGGCACGAGGCGGATACGGCGGCAGCGGCGGCAGCATCAGCTCCAGCTCGTCGCGGCGCCGCGCGGCCTCCAGCAGCAGCTCCTCCCACGAGGCGGCCATCTCGGTCAGCTCCGGCGAGGCAAACTGCTGGCCCACCTGGAAGCGCCCACAGTCCCAGGCGGCAAAGCGGAACACCGCCTCCTCGCCGCGCAGCTCGTCGCAGCTCGCCGCCACCACCATGCCCTCAAGCAGATCGATCACGGCCTCACTCTCGCCGCGCCAGGCCGTGATGCGCGCTGAGCGCCGCTCCTGGCCGAGGGTTTGCAGCAGGGTCGCGGGGCTGATCAGACAAAACTCGCCGTGGAGAAACATTCTACTACTCCTATAAGCTTCCCGGAAGTTCAACGCGCGATCGCCGTACGCACTTGGCCCACAACCATGTTCATTGTCGCCTTCAGCGTATCAAAGACGCCCGCACCACCCAGGGCCGAGGCCTCGTACCAGGGCCTGCTGCCCGTATCCAGCTGCCGCCGCAGCTCGGCCACCGGAAGCACATGGGGCAGGTCGCGCTTGTTAAACTGCACAATAATCGGGAAACTATTGATGTCGTGGCCTAGCTCGATCAGATGCTGCTCCATGGTGTACCAGGACTCCTGGTTCTCGGCCAGGCGCCCCGCCTGCGAGTCCGCCACAAACACCACGCCGTCTGTCCCTTGGAGGATTAGCCGTCGGCTGGCCGCATAGTAGACCTGGCCAGGCACGGTGTAAAGCTTGAACTTGGGCTTCAGGTTGCTCACCTTGCCCATCTCCAGCTGGAGGAAATCAAAGAGCAGCGTGCGCTCCTGCTGGGTCTTCAGCGAGATCAGGCGCCCGCGCAGATGCGCCGGCGTGCGGGCGTGAATGTACTGAAGATTGCTCGTCTTTCCGCTCAGAGCCGGGCCGTAGTAGACAATCTTCAGGTTGAGCTCCCCAAGGCCCCAGTTGATAAACATGACAGTCCTCTCACCAGATCGAGTCGAGCTGGGCGGCAAAGTTGTGCTCAAAGTCGTCGCTTACGGCTGCGGGCGGCGGCACTAGCGCGGCGGCGCCCACCACAGCCAGAAGCTTTTCGGCGCTGCGCTTCACCGCCAGGCGCGCCCAGCCCAGGGGCACATCCTTGGCCGTGGCGATCAGCAGCAGCAGGCTCTCGCCCACGCGCCCCACCAGAATCGTCAGGTCGTCGTGCTCCTGCACGATCAGCTTGCAGGCGCGCTTCCCGCCCAACATGCGCCCGATCTCCAGCGTTGCCATCAGATCGCCGGCAGCCAGGGCCGCAATACTGCTGCTGTCCACCTCGTCGCGGCCCGACCAGCAGACAATATCCTGGCCGCTCAGGTCGCCGAGCATGGCCATACGTACGTCGGCCTGCTGGCCGAGCTGGCTCAGGGTGGTACGGATCTCGTTAAGCTGCGCCGGAGCCAGCACGAGCTGTGAGTGTGTCATCGTCTGTCCTCTCTGGCCCTCAAGCCGTGAAGTCGAGCTCGCTGCCGAAAAGCCGGTCGAACTCTTCATTGAGCGATGTGGTCAGCTCCGCGCTGAGTGTCTGATCCGCCGCCTGCTCTACAATATTCATGCGGGCAAGCTGCGCAGAGGCCCGCTTCAGCAGCAGCCAGACCATGCCCAGCTTCGGCTCGGCAGCCTGCTTGTTGAAGATCAGGGCGATCAGGCGGCTGTTGCCCACGTTGGTGGAGTAGATATCGAAGTGGGCGCCCTCGTGGACACTCAGGTGGATGGTATCTGGATCACGCAGCACGCGCCCGAGTTCCACGGAGTTCACAAAGCCGCCGGCGATCAGCGACGTGAGCGAGGGCACATCCAGGCCGACAGGGTCGCCGCACTGGGCGAGCACATGGCCGATGTTGTCGCCATAGAAGCAGAGCTGCGCGTGGGATTGGCGCCGCATCACGTCCAGCAGTAACTGCACGTCGGCCAGCGTGGCCTGGGGGCGCGCGGGTGTGTCGCCGCCGGCCACAGCGCTTGCGATCGGATGCACCAGGCCGAGCAGTTCGGCCACATGGCGGCAGAGCTGCTCGCCAGGCACGCTGTGGTCGAGCACGCAGGCGCCCATGTCGGCGGCCCGCACAAGATCGGCTTTTGCGAGGCTGCCGTCGTGAAGGATCAGCAGGCGCATGTCGGTGTAGATGTCGTGCAGGCGCACTGCCATCCCAAAGCCCTCGCCGCGCCCATGGCCGGTGACGATCAGCAAGTGGAAGGGCTGGCGCGTGGCCTGAAGCTGCGCTGCTGCAGCCGAGCCAGTGGTCGTGATCTTGTACGCAACGCCCGCCGCTGGCGGGGCCACGATCAGCGCCTCGGCGTAACGCCGGCGCTGCGCAGGGTCTTCGACCACAACCAGGATGCGATATTCTATGATACTACCTCAGACACTACTGCGGGCGTGGCAATAAGCATTACTCACAGGGGATCGTGAACGCGAAGGCACAGCCCTGGCCGAGGGCGCCGGTGGCCCAGATCCGACCGCCGTGCTGCTCGATCACCGCCTTGGCAATGGTGAGCCCCAGCCCGCGGCCCGAGACGCCCAATGGCTCGGTGCTCGGCGCGCGGAAGAATAGGTCGAACACTTGGGCGAGCTCCTCCGCTTCCAGCCCTGGCCCGTTATCTTGCACCGCCACGCTCACCGCGCTGCCCTCACGGCTCACCGCCACCTTGATCTGCGCGCCGGCCGGGCTATACTTGATCGCGTTGTCGATCAGGGTGGACACAGCGCGGGCAAGGCCCTCCTCCGAGCCCCGAACACGCGGCAGGCCGGGCTGAATCTCGGTAATAACATGCTGGCCGCGCCGCCCAAACTCGGCGTACTGCGTGCCAACGGCGGCCTCCACTAGCAGGTCGATGCGTAGCGGCGCGCGGTTCTCAGAGGTTTCGAGACGGATCTGGCCGAGGGCAAGCAGATCGTTCACCAGCATGGTCATCTCGCTGTTGAGCCGCACCACCTGGCCGATCAGGCGCGACTGCTGCTCGTTCAGGTTGCCCATGGCGGGCACCTTGGTGATCAGCTCGCGCAGCTCGCGCAGCGGCACCCGGATGATGTTCGAGAAGTTGGCGAGAAAGCTTTCGCTGCGCTCGCCCTCGGCCACAGTGGGGAGTCTGGCCACGGCGGCAGACTCCGGCAGCGCGGGCTGTGTAGCGTCGCTGCGCATCACAAAGGCCCAATTGCCGCCATCCATGCTGATCACGTCCACGCTGACGGAGCGGCCATCCGGCAGTTCCACCTCACGCGGGCCGTCCAGCTCGCCCGTGAGTGCCTCAGCGAAGAGCGAGGCGAGCGCCCAGGCGCCGCTCGCTACCAACGATTTGCCGCGGCTCTCGGGCTGAAGGCCGAGCATCTGCATGGCAGTGCGGGTGAAACCCACCAGGCGGCCCTGGCTGTCTGCCAGCACGATCCCGTCGCTCAGATGCTCGAGCAGGTCGCCCACGTTGGTTGTAGCGCTCTCCCCACGGCCCAGCGCCATTGTGCGCTGAGCCAGGCTCGGCACCTGGGCGCGCAGCGCGGGGGCGGCGTTCACCTCGGTCAGCGGGGCGAGCAGCGGTCGGCCGTTGCCGTTGGGGGTTGACGGGGCTGGCCCGCTCGGGGCGGTGGGCATGGGCGGAGCCGGACGTACGCCGCCGCTTAGACGGGCCGCCAGGCCGAGCATAGCGCTGGGGACGGGGCGGCTGGCCGGCGCAGGGGCGGGCGCGGGCAGCAGCTCCCGCGCGTTTGCGGTGGGCGCTGGCGCGCTGCCGATTGCGCCAATAAGCAGCGTCGCAAGGCCATTGAGCGCAGCGCGTGCGGCCACGGCCAGCGGCCGCTCGCTCGCGGTGAGCAGCAAACCCCAGGCGCGGCCATCGCGCAGCATGGGCACGGCGGTGATGGCCTTGCCGGCGGCCCAGGCGCCGAGCTCGCCCCCCAGAGCAGCGGTGTCGGTGGGGGTGGCACTGCTGGTGCGCTGGGCGCGTGCGGCACCGGCCACAAAGGCTGGCAGCTCACTCAGGGCGCGTGGCGCCGCTTGCTCGGTGGCGGTCACAACGCTTAGCCGGTGCAGGTCGGCGTCCAGCGGGCCTGCCACACCGCAGGCCACACCGTGCGACTGGAGCAGCCGACGCACGTCGGGGAGGCCCAGGAGCTGCGGGCCAGGCGCGCCGGCAATGGCGCGGGCCAGATCGAGCCAGGGTCGCTCGTCGCCGAAGAGCACGCTCAGATTGGCGCCGCGCAGGCTTGGGTCGGCGCAGACGGCGGCGGCGACGGCGGCCACGAAGCCGCGCTGCGCCTCCGGCTCGCACAGCGCGTCGAGGCTGTAGCTCAGGTCGCCGAACTGCGCAAGCACCAGGGCCGCGCGATCCACCAGGTTGGGGTCGCAGAGCAGGCGCACGCGGAAGCCGTCGGGGTGGGGGGCGGCCAGCAGCGCCACGGCGGCCTGCTGGCCGGCGATCACCAGGAAGGGATCGTCGCCGAGGTCGCCAGCGAGCGCGACAACATTCTGCGCGTTGCGCCTGCCGCTGGCGAGGCCGCTAAGGGCGCCGCCAAGAAAGCAGACGGCTTGTGCGTCCTGTGGGCGCTGCTGCAAGAGCAGTGCGCCCAGCTGCACAAACTGCTCGGTGCTGAGCACGCACGCCGCGTCGGCAATGCTAACGCCGATCAGGTTGGGGAGGGTAAGCGTGGAGCTGGCAAAAGACCTGAGCATGCTGCGTTCCTTATCGACGGGGCATCACAGGGCGCGCTGGGCGGCCGTGATGATCGAGCGGGCATCCTGGGCGGCGTACTGGGGCAGGTGGCGCTCAAGCGAGCTGTTCAGGGCGGTGAAGCTCTGGCGCAGTGGCGTGTCGGGCAGGCCCTGGCTGGCAAAATAGTGCTGCATCCAGCGGGCATAGTTCACCAGCCCACTAGGATCTTTGGCGGCAAGGCTATCGTTCAGATAGGCCAGATACCAGCCCACCTCCAGCGCCGCGTGCTCAGGCTGCGGTGCGAGCCCGGCGTAGCTCAGCTCCTGGGCCACCTCGCTCACGATCTGCTCCTGGGCGGCCATCAGGGCGTTACAGACCTCGCTGTCGTGGCTAAGGTAGCCCGCAGCGCCCTCAAGCACGCGGCGTAGCTCGGAGGCCGGTGTGGGGTCGAGCAGCTGCTCGGCAGCCTGCACGGCCAGCCAGAGCAGCTGCTTGATGTGAATACTCGAGAGGCCACGGGCGGCGAGCTGATCGCGCAGCCCGCAAACATGGCGGCCAAGCAGCTCGGGCTTCAGGCTGAGGCTGTCGATAGCGAAGTCGAAGAGGAACCAGGCGTCGCGCACGGCCCGCGCGCGGCCATGCTCGGCGTAGGCGGCCTGCCAGTGCCAGCTCTCGTCGAAGGTGGCGGCCACCACGGCCTCTGCCAGGGCGTCCTGGGCCTCCGCGATCTGCTGGAGCGAGGGGCTCTTCGGCAGCACGGTGGCCAGGCCCGACTGGATGTAATCGTAGATGGTGGGCAGACTCTCGGCGGGCATCAGCTGGTTGATGGCGGCCCACTTGTAGCCGAAGATCTCGCGCAGATGGCCGGTGGAGCAGCCGAAGCCGAGGATCTGGCCGCGGCGCCAGAGCACATGGTCGTCGAAGATCATTGGCGAGCGGTAGCGGATCGCCTTGGCCAGAATGGCGAGGTTCAGGTCGGAATCCAGGGCGAGGCGCTCGGCAAAGCCGGGGCCAAAGCGCTCGCTCCAGAACGGGTTCTGCACCGCCAGCCCCACGGTCTGATCGACGATCTGAGTCCGGTGAGTATCGAGGAGCTTGGCAATTTCGAGCTGGTCCATAATGCGTCCTCACGCGGGCGCCAGGGCGTGAGCCTGGGCACCCACACAACCTACTTTTTAAACTGCGCGGCGAGATCGCGGACGATCTTGCGGACATCGCCCTCAAGGAACTGGCCTTGGATGCGGCCGCGCAGATCGGGGCGCTCGTAGAAGGCCATGCCGCCGAAGATAAAGGTGGGCCGGGGCGGCTCCATGCGCGTGATAATCTGGCCGACCTCGGTGAGGCTGTGGGCGGCCTCGATGGTGGTAGCCGAGAGGCCGAGGATCTGGGGGCGCAGCTGGCGGATCGTCTCCTCGACGGTGGAGTTAGGCACGTTCTGGCCGAGGTAGATCACGCGGAAGCCGGCCCAGCGCATAAAGAGCGCAAGCATGATCGCGCCGAGCTCGTGCTGCTCGGCCTGGGCGCAGCCGATTACGGCTAGCGGGCCGGCCTGGTTATCTACGTAGGCGGTGAGCAACGTGATCAGCTTGCCCTCGACGAAGCGCGAGCTGAAATGCTCGGCGGCCACGGAAACCTCGCCACGGTGCCAGCCCTCGCCGATGGCAATCTGCACGGGCATCAGCAGCTCGGTGCAGATCATCTCGGTTGAGTACATGCTGGCGGCCTCGGCCCAGGCATACTCGGCGCTGCGCTGGTCGAAGGCCACCAGGGCGCCCATCATGCGCTTCTGGAGCGCGGCGATGCTGCGGTCGCCCTGCTGCTCAACCGCGCCGGGGAAGCTTGAGGGAGCGCCGGGCGCAGCAGGGGCGCTCGGCAGGGCGCGCGCCAGCGGGGGTGGCGCGGCACCGCGCATCCAGGAGGGCAGGCCGAAGGCGCTCATTGCGCTGGGGGCGGCGGCGGGCGCGCTTGGGAGCTTAGTATTGGCGTTGGGGGCCGGGGCGACGGGCGGGCCATTGTTCGCGCCAAAAAGTGGGGCGGGCGCGCTTGGGAGCTTAGTATTGGCGTCGGGGGCTGGTGCGGCGGGGCGTGCGCTATCGGCAGCGAGGATCTGCTCAAGCAGGACGGCCACGCCGATCACGCCGATGGCGGTAGGCGCATCGTTAGGGTCGGGCTCGGACTGACCGACCAGGATTACGCCCCAGGGGCGGTCGTTGACCAGAAGCGGCACTGCCACCGCCGACTGGGCGCCGGGCAGGAGGGCATACTCGGGGTCGGCGCCGGTAAGGGGTGCGAGGACTGGGGCATTCTCGTCGAGCGCCCTGCCAATCAGGCCGCTGTGGCGCCCAAGCGGCTGGGGGCGCTGGGCACCGCTCCAGGTGAGAGGAATCAGCCGCTCGCCATCGCAGCGGTAGAGGATCTGGCCCACGGTGCCCACATCGCGCTGGAGCAGCTCCATCGCGGCGGGCATCAGCTCGTCTACGGGGCGGTTGCGCAGCTGCGCAAGATCGCGCAGCTCGGGCAGCTCGCTGAGACTCTGCACAAGGTTCAGGCGCTCGGCCTCGCTGTGAGTGGCAAGATGATGGGCGACGAGCGCCCAGTGCGCGCGGTTGGCGAGGGGGTAGCGCGTGCCGATGTCGGGGGCGGGGCGGCGCTGGGCGAGGCTCAGCAGCAGGCTGGCGCGGCTCACAATGCGCTCATCGGCGGTGAGCGCACCATCAAAGAGGTAGCGGCGCATGTTGCCGTTGGTGCGCTCGGCCACCGCCTGGGTGATCAGGGCGCCCCAGAAGTAGGGGCTGTCGATCACCACGAACCACTCCTGGCTAAGGGGGGAGCCCGCTGGCAGGGCCACAAACTCCACCCCGGCCATCACGGGCGGCTCCACGTCGGCCTCGCCGTACACGGTGATGCTGCGACAGTGGGGGGCGAGCTGCGCGATGCGGCCCTGATGGAGGCGGAAGAGTGAGAAGCGCAATGTGCCCAGGGCGACGTCGGCGGCGATTCCCTGGTCCTGCATCACTAGCTCCAGCTGGCGCCCGATGATCACCAGAGCATCGGCGGGCTGGCGTAGGCGACGCTCCTCGGGCAGGTTGCCCACCAGCTTGTACAGTGAGGGACCGGCGGCGCGGGCGCTAGCGGCTGGAGCGGTAGCAAGCACTGTCATGTCGATCGTCCTCGATGTGTGAACCTAGGCGGGTCGTAGGATAGCAACGAAGTCCGCTCATCGGGCGCATACGTTTGCTTCATACTGTGATATATGAGCAGTATAGAGAGGGTTATTACCGAAATGTACCCGCCGCCCGCAGAGTGGGTAGCTACTGTTAGGGACGCTCGCCTGCGCAGGTTGCCGAAGGCCATGCAGGCAG
>JAYUYB010000074.1:0-12593 GCA_043752655.1 Chloroflexota bacterium | reverse complement strand
GCTTGGCGAGGGCCGCTGGCTGCTGCTCACCATCGACGAGTTCAACCGCATCGACGACGCTTTACGGCGCGGCGCCCAGGGCGGCTTCGACGAGCGGATCTTCTTCCTGCTGCGCAGCCTCATCCAGCACCACCCACGGGTTGGTGTGGCGCTCTGCGGCACCTTCACCCTAAGCGAGTGCGACCCGCGCTGGCTCGAGGCGCTCAAAAGCGTGCAACACGTTCCGGTAAGCTACCTGCGCCCCGACGAGGCCCGGCGCGTGCTGAGCAGCCCGCACCCCAGCTTCCCGAGCGATGTCTACAGCGAGGCGGCCCTCGACCGCGCCGTCGCCCTAACGGGCGGCCAGCCCTACCTGCTCCAGATTCTTGGCTTCACCGTGATCAGCAGCTACAACCGCGCCCGTCAACAGCTGGCGCCAGGGACACCCCCCGGCACACCGCTGCCGGTGACAGCCATCGAGGCGGCCATCCCCGAGGTGCTGAGCGGCGGCGCCACCGGGCTTGGCAGCATCTGGCAGTGGCTGCTGCGCATCAGCCCCGACGCCGACGCCGCAGCCACGCTGCTGCGCGGGCTTGCGCGCGGCGAGGGCGTGCGCGGCGTGGACGACCCGCAGCTGCGCGACGAGCTGCTGGAGCTGTACATCGCCCGCGATCTGCTGGCAGATGAAGCTGCCGGGTACAGTTTTCGCGTGCCGCTCCTCGGCGTGTGGATCGCCCAGCAGCGTCGGCTGCCGGGGCTGGCTGCGCACACAAGTTCCCGTTGACGCGCCCCGCTGCACACCGTACTATTCTGTCCACAGACGACACCGATTTCCGGTCTATCGTGCGGGCTTTATTGCGCGGAAATCTGTGTCCATCTGTGGATAAACTGCTCGGATAAACCGCTCACCAAAAGGGCACGACAATGCGGTTGCTGCTAAAAATCCTCGGCTGGCTGCTCGCCCTCGTCGCCGTGCTCGCCCTCGCCCTCGGCGGCGGCGGCTACCTGTGGCTGCGCCGCAGCCTGCCCCAGACCAGCGGCAGCCTGCGTGTCCCCGGCCTCACCGCCCCCATCACGATCACCCGCGACGCCAACGCCATCCCGCATATCAGCGCCCAGAGCGAGGCCGACGCCCTGTTCGGCCTCGGCTACGTCCACGCCCAGGATCGGCTCTGGCAGATGGAGTACCAGCGCCGCGTGGGCCACGGGCGCCTCTCCGAGGTGCTTGGCCCCGGCGGCCTAGAGGCCGACCGCTTCCTGCGCACGCTCGGCACTGGCCGCGCCGCCCAGAGCGCCTACGAGCGCCTCGACCCGCCCACCCGCGCGCTGCTCGAAGCCTACGCCGCTGGCGTCAACGCCTTCATCGAGGGCCATCGCGGCAGCCTCCCCCCCGAGTTCGTCATCCTCGGCATCGACCCGGAGCCCTGGCGCCCCCAGGACTCGCTCGTCTGGGCCAAGATGATGAGCTGGGATCTCGGCGGCAACTGGAGCGAGGAGCTGAAGCGCGCCGACCTCCAGCAGCGTGTCGGCCCCGAGGCTACCGCCCAGCTTATGCCCGCCGCCGCCAACGACGACCCGCTGATCCTCCCCGACGGCGGCGACTCAGTCGCTCAATCCAACGCGATCCGTACGGGCGCCCCTCAGTGGGCGCCATCCGGGCCTCTTTCCGCAGCGCCCTCCGGCTATCCTGCCCTCGCCCAGTTCAGCGCTATGTTCGAGCAGCAGCTCGGCCTCGGCGGCCAGCACATCGGCAGCAACAACTGGGTGCTCGCCGGCAGCCGCTCCGCCAGCGGCAAGCCCCTGCTCGCCAACGACCCCCACCTCGGCGCGCAGATGCCCGCGCTCTGGTACCTCGCCCACCTCCAGGGCGGCGGCATCGACGTGGCGGGCGCCAGCCTGCCTGGCCTGCCTGGCATCGTGATCGGCCACAACCAGCGCATCGCCTGGGGCGTCACCAACACCAACCCCGACGTGCAGGATCTCTTCGAGGAGCAGGTGAACGCGCGCAACGAGGCGCTCTACCAGGGCCAGTGGGAGCCGCTCACGATCATTCCCGAGACGATCAAGGTCAAGGGCGAGGACGATGTGCAGCTCGTTGTGCGCGTCGGTCGCCACGGCCCCCTGATCTCCGATGTCGCCGACGATGGCGCCGCGCCGCTCGCTTTCCGCTGGACCGCCCTCGACCCCGATGACACCACGCTGCGCGCCTTCCTCGCGCTCAACCGCGCCCAGGGCTGGCCGGAGTTCACCGAGGCGCTGCGTAGCTACCACTCGCCTATGCAGAACTTTGTCTACGCGGATGTCGACGGCAACATCGGCTACTACGCCCCAGGCGCCGTGCCGATCCGCCCGCGCGGCGACGGTCGCCTGCCCGCCGAGGGCTGGAGCGGCCTGCACGACTGGAGCGGCTACATTCCCTTTGCCGAGCTGCCCCACGCCTTCAACCCCGCGCGCGGTTACATTGCCACCGCCAACAATCAGCAGGTGCCCGACAGCTTCCCCTACCTAATCTCCACCGACTGGGCCGCGCCCTACCGCGCCCAGCGCATCATCCAGCTGATCGAGGCCACCTCGCAGCACACGCTGGACGATATGGCCGCCATGCAGGCCGATGTCGTCTCGCTCCAGGCCCGCGAGCTGCTGCCCGCCCTCACCAGCATCGCGCCCAATGATGAGCAGCAGCGCGCCGCGCTCGATCTGCTCAAGGGCTGGGACGGCAGCATGAACGGCGACAGCGCGGCCGCAGCCGTCTACGCCGCCTACTACCAGGCGCTGCCCGAGGCAGTCTTCGCCGACGAGCTGCGCGTCGGCTACGAGGCGCAGTACCTTGGCGCCACCGATAATCACGCCATTGTGCTGGACGAAGTGCTGAACGGCGGCCTCGCCGCCTGGTGCGACGACGTGGGCACGCCTGCGGTCGAGGGCTGCGACGTGCCGCTCGCGGCGGCCCTCGCGGATGGCCTGGAGACCATGGCCGAGGCCCAGGGCACGCCCGATGTGCGCAGCTGGCGCTGGGACAAAGTCCACATCGTGATCTTCCCCCACAACCCCTTCAACAATGTGGGCGCCCTCAGGCCGCTCTTTAGCCGCAGCGTGCCCAACGGCGGCGACGCCTTCACCGTGAACGTCGGCCCCGTGCGTCGCACCGAGCTGTATCACCAGTACCACGTGCCGTCCTACCGCCAGCTGATCGACATGGCCGACCTGAACGCCTCGCGCTTTATGCAGACCACCGGCCAGTCAGGCAACCTGCTGAGCGGCAGCTACGACCCCTGGGTGCAGCCCTGGCAGCGCGTGGAGTACGTGCCGATCCCGTTTGGCGTGCCCGTTACGGGCGCCACGCTCACCCTTGCGCCGTGATATAATGCCGCGCATGTAACGCCCAGTGCTGGGCGGGGAGATCTGAGCCTGCGATGCGCTGCCCCCTCTGCCAGCATCCCGACACCGATGTGCTCGACTCGCGCAAGCTCAACGAGGGGGAGCTGATCCGCCGCCGCCGCAAGTGCCGCAGCTGCGGGCGCCGCTTCACCACCTACGAGCGCGTCGAGTCCGTGAGCCTCACGGTGGTGAAGAAAGACGGCGAGCGCGAGCCCTATGACCGCGAGAAGATCATGCGCGGCGTGCGCACCGCCTGCTACCGCCGCCCGATCTCTGTGCAGCAGATGGAGCAGCTCGTCAACGAGGTCGAGTCGGCCATCATGGCCACCGACGAGCAGGAGGTGCGCAGCACCACCATTGGCGACCAGGTGATGCGCCAGCTGCGCGAGCTCGACGACGTTGCCTACATCCGCTTTGCCTCGGTCTACCGCTCCTTCGCCGACATCGGCAAGCTGCGCGAGGCGGTGGACGAGCTGCTAGAGAACCCTTAAACGTTTACCATCGCGGAGCCTGAGCGCATGAGTGTTGATACCACGCCCGAGCAGCGCGACCAGAGCGCGGGCGAGCCGACAAAATCCATCGTGTCGCCTGAGAGCAAGGCCAAGGCCGCGCCCGAGCCTCGCCAGCCCCTCGCCGATCGGCTCGGCCTCTCGTTTAAGGCGATCGACTGGCGCCAGACGATCCTGCTCGCCCTGGCGATGGCTGTCGCCTGGTGTGTCTTCTTTCTTGGCCCGAGCCTGCTCCAGATTCTCGCCGGGATTGTGCCCGTGATGGCCGGGCTGTTCCTGGGCCGCCGCGTGAAGGGCGAGTGGCTTGGGCATGGCCTTGTGCTCGGGGTGGCCGGCTTCGCCTTCGGCCTGATCATCGTGCTTGTTTACGGCGGCCTTGGCCAGGCCGGGCTCGTGCCCATGCCGGTGCTCCAGCTGGAGCCGAACGCCCCCCCGGCCTCGGCCGACCTGCGCGAGCTGCTCTTCTTCTACACCACCTTCTCGCTCTTCGCGCTCGTGCCCTTCCCCGCCTTTGGCACCGTGATGGCTGGCCGCGCCGAGCAGCGCAACCGTAAGCTTCAGGAGGATGTCACGGATCGCGGCGGTCGGCTGGAGCGCGCTGGCGTGGTGCGCACGCTCGACGATCTGCGCGGCCTCTCGCTGCCCCAGTTCGGCTCGTTTGTGGTGGCGCTCTATCGCAAGAAGGGCTTTGAGTTCAAGGACTATCGCTTTATCGATAAAGATAAGCACCTTGATCTTGAGCTGAGCTACGAGGGCGAGCCGTACCTGCTGCGCCTGACGGTGGCCGACAAGGTGACGCCGGGCACAATGCAGAGTCTGCTACAGGATATGAAGCGCCGCTCGATCGCCAAGGGCGTGGTGCTCACCTCCACTGAGTTCACCCCTGATGCCGCTAAGTCCGCCGCTGGTCGGCGCAACGTTGTCGCCATCGATGGGCAGACCCTGTTTGAGATCGCCGAGGCGTAACCCGCACCCCGTCCGCTCACCGACGAAGGCACAGCCATGAAGCTTGATCTGACTGGCCGCGTCGCCCTCGTCACCGGTGGCGGGCGCGGGATCGGGCGCGCCATCGCCCAGGGCCTTGCCGCCGCCGGCGCCGCCGTGACGATCAACTACAAAGGCAACGCGGCCGCCGCCGAGGAGACGCTCGCCGCCATCAGCGCAGCGGGCGGCAAGGCCAGCGCCGTGCAGGCCGACGTGAGCGCCAGCGCCGACGCGGATCGGCTTGTGAAGGCCACCATCGAGACCCACGGCCACATCGACATCCTCGTCAACAATGCTGGCATCACCCGCGACACCCTGCTGATGCGCATGAAGGACGAGGAGTTCGACCAGGTGCTCGCCACCAACCTGCGCGGCGCGTTCCTCTGCACGCGCGCCGTGCTGCGCCCGCTCACCAAGCAGCGCTCCGGCCGGATCATCAATATCGCCTCGGTGATCGGGCTGATCGGCAACGCTGGCCAGGCAAATTACGCCGCTGCCAAGGCCGGCCTGATCGGCTTTACCAAAGCCACCGCCCGCGAGATCGCCTCGCGCAATGTCACCGTGAACGCGCTCGCCCCCGGCTTTATCGAGACCGAGATGACCGGCGCGCTCAGCGAGGATACGCGCAAGGCCATCCTCGAAAGCATCCCGCTCGGTCGCTTCGGGCGCCCCGACGAGGTGGCCGCCCTGGTCTGCTTCCTCGCCTCCGATGCAGGCGCCTATATCACCGGCCAGACGTTTACCATCGATGGTGGAATGGTTATGCAATAGCAGGGCACAGAGGACAGGGCACAGGGCCAGATCGCCCGCAGCCGACCGGCCTCCCCTGTACCCTGTACCCTGTACCCTGTACCCTTATGCTCAACAAAGTCCTGATCGCCAACCGAGGTGAGATCGCCGTCCGCATCGTGCGCGCTTGCCAGGAGCTTGACATCCAGAGCGTGGTGGCCTTCAGCGAGGCTGACCGCGACTCGCTCGCGGTGCGTCTGGCCGACGAGGCCGTCTGCATCGGCCCCGCCGCAGCTGCCAAATCGTATCTCAACCCGCCCGCCCTGATCAGCGCCGCCCTGATCACCGGCTGCGACTCGATCCACCCCGGCTACGGCTTTCTCTCCGAGAACCCGTATTTTGCCGAGATGTGCGCCGACTGCAAGCTGATCTTTATCGGCCCCAGCGCTGAGACGATGCGGCTGATGGGCGACAAAGTGATCGGCAGGCAGACCATGCGCGCCGCCGGGGTGCCCACGGTGCCCGGCTCCGAGGGCGAGCTCAAAAATGTCGAGGAGGCCATCGAGCTTGCGCGCGGCATCGGCTACCCCGTGCTGCTCAAGCCCTCCGCAGGCGGCGGCGGGCGCGGTATGCGCGTGGCCTACGACGAGAGCGATCTGCTACGGGCTTTCCCGACCGCCCGCGCAGAGGCTGAGGCCGCCTTTGGGCGCGGCGACCTGCTGCTGGAGAAGTATCTCACCAACGTGCGCCACGTCGAGATCCAGGTGCTCGCCGATAGCTACGGCCACGCCATCCACCTTGGCGAGCGCGATTGCTCGGCCCAGCGCCGCCACCAGAAGATCCTCGAAGAGGCGCCCTCGCCGATCGTCTCGCCGGAGCTGCGTGCCAAGATGGGCGCCGACGCCGTGCGCGGCATCAGCTCGATCGGCTACGTGAACGCCGGCACGCTCGAGTTCCTAATGGACCAGGACGGCAGCTACTACTTCATCGAGATGAACACGCGCATCCAGGTGGAGCACCCCGTTACCGAGCTGGTAACTAACACCGATCTGCTGCGCTGGCAGCTGCTGATCGCCTCCGGCGAACGCTTGACGATCCAGCAACATGACATTAGAATAGCGCGGCACGCGGTGGAGTGCCGTATTAATGCGGAAGATCCGCTGCGGGATTTCCTCCCTGCGAGCGGCGAGATCGAGTTCTATCTGCCCCCCGGCGGGCCTGGCGTGCGGGTCGACTCGCACCTATATGCGGGCTATACCCCGCCCGGCAACTACGACTCACTGCTGGCCAAGATTATCACCTACGGCGATACCCGCGACGACGCGCTCAACCGTATGCGGCGGGCGCTGCACGAGTGTATCATCACTGGGATCAAGACAACCATCCCGTTTCATCTGGCGCTGATCGACGACCCGACCTTCCGGGCCGCACGCCATCACACTGGCTATGTCGCCGAGCTACTTCAGCGCTGGAAGCAAGAGCTCGCCGCCACAGTCGCCTGATCCGCCTAGCCTTGAGCCGCTGTTTAACAATCGGCATCGGTGCGCGCAGGGGCAGCACAGCCCGCAAGGTGGCGCTCGCGGCCCGTATAGGTCGCCCGCCACGAGCTACGGAGGTCCTTCGTGGGTAGTCTGCGTCACCGGGTGCGGGTCGCCGCGCTCCAGAGCCTGTTTGAGGTGGATGCCACCGACCACGCCATCGACGTGGTCTACGAGCGCTGCCGTGAGGAGGAGGAGCTTGCCTCCGACGGCGAGCGCTTTCTGCACCGCCTGATCTTCGGCGTCTGGGAGCACCGCTCCTACCTAGACGGCGTGATCGAGGATGCCGCGCCCAACTGGCCGATCACGCAGATGCCCGGCATCGACAAGGCCATCCTGCGCATCGCCATCTACGAGCTGTTGATCGACGAGACGGAGCATACGCCCGTCAAGGCCGTGATCAACGAGGCCGTCGAGCTCGCCAAACAGTTTGGCAGCGATAACTCCAGCCGCTTCGTCAACGGAGTGCTCGGCACTGTGGTGAGCCGCTACCGCCCCGCCCAAGAAGAGCTATAATACGCATCCGACCGCTTCACGAAAGGGAACCCTATCATGGCATCGCCCGAGGTTGAGGAGCGCCTGCGCAAGATTGTCGCCGAGCAGCTCGGGGTCGACGAGACCCAGATTGTGCCCGGCGCCTCGTTCGCCAAAGACCTCAACGCCGACTCGCTCGACCTTGTCGAGCTGATCATGTCGATCGAGGAGGAGTTCGACATCGAGATCAGCGACGACGACGCCGAGAAGATGCTCACCGTCGACGACGCCCTCAAGTATCTCGCCGCCCACCCCGCCTCTCAGGACTAGGGCGCGTAGGAGCGTCCGGGCAGCATCCCGGAAGCTTCCAAGCTTCCGGGATGCTGCCAAGCTCCGCTACGCGCCTACCCACACGAACCCCAGCAGCATGAGCGCCGCGCCCCCCACCAGCTGCCCGATGCTCCAGAAGCCCAGCCCCGCCCAGCTACCAGGGTCGGCCCAGCGCCCGCGCGCCGCCCGCCAGCCGTTCCAGAGCGCCACCGGCGCCACGCCCAGGGGCGCCAGCGCCACCGCCCACGGCAGCCCCGCCAGCCCCAGCAGCGGCAGCGCGGCGTAGGCCAGCCCCAGCGCCGCCACGTAGAGCCACGCCGCCCGGCGTGCCCCAAGCAGCACCACCAGCGTCTGCTTGCCCACCGCCGCGTCGCCCGCCGCGTCGGGCACGCTCACCGCCACCAGCATCGCGAACTGCATTAGGCAGAGCGGCACGGCCACCAGCAGCGTCGTGGCGCCTGGGTGGCCCGTCTGGATCTGGTACGCCACCAGGGCCGTGAGGCCGGGGATCAGCAGGGCGCCCACCAGCTCGCCCAGCCCGCGCCGGTGCAGGAAGAGCGGCGGCCCGCTGTAGACCCAGGCCAGCCCGGTGGCGCACAGCAGCAGCGCCAGGCTCGCCAGAGGCGCCACGGCCAGTGTGGCAACCCACACCGCCAGCAGCAGCGCCAGGGCGCCAAAGCTCAGGGCCGCCCAAAGCGCCACCTGCGGGCGCAGCCGCCGCTCCGCCAGCACGCGGCTCCCGCCCGACCACGGCGTGGCCGTCTGGTTGGCGCTGTCGGCGTCCAGGTCGTAGTAGTCGTTGCTGTAGTGGTTCATCAGCTGGGCCGCCGCCACCGCCAGGTAGCCCCACAGCGCAAGCCCCCACGCCACGGGCGCGCCGTCGTGGGCCGCCGCCGCCACCCCCAGCCCATAGAAGACCACGCCGCCCACCAGGAACAGCGGGCGACCCAGGGCGATGAAGGCAATCAGGCCGGGCATGTTATCCACAGATGACACAGATTTCCGGCCTATTGCTTGCCCCAACGCTGTGCTATCGGCTATCGGCTATTGTCCTACGCCCGCGCCAGTTGGTAGACACTCAGGACGCCAAACTCGATGTAGAACAGCGCCCAGAGAAACATGTAGAACGAGGTGATCGAGCGCTGCTGGCCGAGATCGACCCGCGCGCTTACGGCCCAGAAGAGCGCGATGATCACGGCGTGGCTCACTAGCAGGAAGAGCGCGTCGCCGCGCGGCAGGCCAACAAGGGCCAGGCTGATCGGCAGGGCGTAGCAGAGCGTGAGCACCGCGCGGCCCAGGCCCAGGGCGCGGCGCTTGCCCAAGCGCGTCGTGAAGGTCTCGATCGCGTGCAGGCTGTCGCCCTCGCCGTCCGGGATGTCTTTGTAGATCGCGATCACCAGCCCAAAGCCAAAGAAGAAGCAGCCGAGCAGGCCGAGCGTGAGCAGCGGCAGCGCGCCGCCAAAGTGCGCCTGGTAGTGCAGGGCAAGGCCCAGGTTGGCGATTACGCCGCGGGCGCTGGCGATGCTCAGAGCCGCCGCCAGGGGGAAGCGCTTCAGGCGCGTTGGGGGCAGCGAGTAGGCGCTGCCGATCAGCATGATCAGCAGCACGGTGAGCACCAGGTACGGCCCTGCCAATGCGGCCAGCCCCAGCGCTGCCCCGGCCGCGCCAAGCACCAGCGCCTGCGCCTGTCCGGGTGTGAGTGTGCCCGCCGCAATCGGTAGCCAGGGCTTGTTCACCTTGTCGATCTCCACATCAGTAAGCTGGTTCAGGCCCACCACGTACAGGTTCAGGGCCAGGCAGGCCGCCAGCGTGAGCGCCACCAGCGGCAGCGAATCGGGCACCAGTGCCGCGCGCCCGCCCACGATCAGGCAGAGCGTGAGCACCTGCACGGTGGTGGCGAGCACCGTATGCGGGCGGGCGAAGCCGACAAGCACGTTCACAGCGCGCATAGCGCTCCTTATTATGACGACCGACGACCGACGACAGGAGGGCAGGTTGGAGCGGTCGTCCGTCGTCCATCGTCGCAACTCGCAACTCGCGTGCCGCCATCAGATCAGCGCCCGCGCCCTACGCAAAAGCGGCCGGCGGTGCAAGAATCACCGTCGGCCGCGCCCTTTGTTTACACGAGGTCTCGTGAGCCAAGATTCAGATGAGCTGTACCCTGTACCCTGTACCCTACTTCGACTTGCGCTTGCGGTCGCGGCGCGCATCGCGGCGGCTAGTGGTGGCCACAGGGCGCGGCGTTGCGTGGGCGGCGTCGCCGGGGATGGACTTGGGCGGCCGGGGCGCGCCAGAGCGGCCCGCGCGCGATCCCGCCGCAGCACGCTCCAGGCCGGGCAGCACGCTGCGGATGTAGTAGAAGACATAGCCCGCCACGCCGAGCTCAACGATCATCTGGAGCCAGAACCAGAAGCGCTGGTTCAGCACGGAGAGGTTGAGCAGGCGCAGGGCGCCCAGGGCCACGCCCACGCCGCCGAGGATCATCAGCGCAAGGCCAAGCTGCCGCATAAACGTCTGCCGCGCGGAGTTGCGCTCGGTGTGCATGAAGTAGAGGTACGCGCCGGCGCCCACGCCCAGGATCTGTCCGATAAAGAAGATCCAGGCGAGCGGGCCAAAGAAAGCTGCGGCAGTGGTCAGGTAGCTGAAGAACCCCATGGTGGACAAGCCTCCGCGAGCGCTATTTCTGTAGAGCGGGGCCGATTATAGCAGCGCCCGCTACCCACGTCAATCGCGGCCAGATAACGGAATTGCATGCGCCTGATCAAGCTCATGCTCTGGACAAAGCCTAAAAATCGGTTAAAATGTCAGCGCACGTCTCGCACGGCCAGGCGCCGCATAGCAACCCGGTCGATCCGATGAGCCAGCTCTCACCCGCAAGCTTCGATCTCGCCCAACTCAGCGCACCCCTGGTGGCCGAGTTGGCGCTCGCCGCTGATCTGGCCGATCTCAGCGCCCGCGCCACACTGGCCCTGCGCGCCATCCTCCCCGCCCACAGCGCCCAGCTCCGCTGGGGCGACGACGTATCCCCCGACGCGTCGCCGGAGCATGCGCTCGGTCGCTACCCCCTGCGCGCCGCCGGGCAGCTGCTGGGCTGGATCGAGCTGCGCCCTGGCGACTGGAGCGCCGAGCAGGAGCAGTGGCTCAGCCTGCTTGCCGCCGTCGTGTCGCCCATGGCCCTGGCCCTGCGCCGCCTGGAGCCGCCCCCTGCCATCGAGCAGCGCCGGGCAAAGCTGCTTGTCGCCATCAATCGGCTGCGCCGGGCGAGCGCCCCCGCTGCGCTGCTCCACGACCTCAGCGGCGTGATCAAGGCCGCCTTCCCCTTCCAGGATCTCTTCTGGATGCTGCGCTACGATGGCGACTGGATGGGCATGGCGTACGCGAGCCTTCAGCCCCCAGTCGGCCAGCCCCCGGTCTATTGGAAGGCGAGTGTCGGCCTAAGTGGGGCCGTGCTGCGCAGCGGCACGCCGATCTACACGGATGATTATAACGCCGAGTGCGTCCGGCGCGGCATCCCCCCCCTGATCGACGAGCGGCTTGGCTTTCCCTATGCCTGGTACAGCGCCCCTCTGCGCGATGAGGGCGTACCGCAAGGTACTCTGATTACCTTCAGCAGCGTGCCTCACCTCCGCCTCAGCGCCGACGACCGCGAGCTGCTGGCCTGGCTGGTGGATGAGGTCGCCCCCACGGTGATCGGTGCCCAGCGCTACGCCCGCGCCGCCGAGGAGGCGAGCCAGCGCGCCGCGCTCAACCTGATCGCGCGCCAGATCAACCGCAGCCTCAACCCGGACGATGTGCCGAACCTGATCGTCGAGCGGGCGCCCGGCCTGCTCAACGCCGAAGAGGCCAGCCTGCTGCTGCTGGATGCGGCCACCGGCGAGCTGGAGTTTCGCTACGCTGCCGGCCCTGCCGGCCACCGTCTGCTTGGCCAGCGTCTGCCGGCCGGCGAGGGCGTGGCCGGCTTTGTGGCCAGCAGCGGCGAGCCCAGCATCGTGAACGACACCAGCGCCGATGGCCGCTTCTACCCCAAGCTCGATGGCGCCAGCGGCTTCCAGACCCGCTCGATCGTCGCGGTGCCCTTGCGCGGCCTCGATGGCGTGAAGGGTGTGATCGAGGTGCTTAATCGCCGCGATAACGCGCCCTTCACCGAGCGCGACTGTGTGCTGCTGGAGGCGCTCGCCGATCACGCCACGATTGCGCTGGAGAACGCCCGCCAGTTCGCCTCGAAGGAGCGTGCCCTTGCCCGCCGCGCCCAGGAGCTCGACCGCAGCAACGACCGGCTCGTGAAGATCCTGCGCGCCTCCAACGCCATGCGCGCCGAGCGCCCGATCGATGACATTCTCGGCCGCCTCGCCGACGTGGTGGTCGAAAGCTCTGGCTTCCATCACGTCATGATTGCGCTCGTGCATCGTGAGCGCACCCCCGAGCCGTATCTTCAGGTGGTGGCCCGCGTGGGTAGCCCGCCCCCAAGCCCCGACGCTGCCCGCATGGCGCTCGTGGAGCTTGAGGCGCTGCTGCGCCCCGAGCGGCGCCTTGGGAGCCTCGCCTACCTGATCGAGCGCCGCTCCGGCGACTATGCCCGCCTTTGGGGCAGCAGCGTCACCGCCGCCGAGGGGCTCGTGGGCAGCTGGCGGGCCGACGACGCGCTCTTCTGTCTGCTGCGCGATAGCCGTGG
>JAYUYB010000073.1:0-2112 GCA_043752655.1 Chloroflexota bacterium | reverse complement strand
ACAGCGCAGTGAACGGCTTCCTCGAAACCTGGAAGAACACCCCGAACGCGCTCTTCGTGCTCGGCTTCCCGATCTCGCAGCCCTTCGTGGAGGAGAGCTTCACCAACCCCGGCCAGTTCTATCGCGTGCAGTACTTCGAGCGCGCCGTGCTCGAGGAGCACCCCGAGAATTTTGGCCAGCAGGGCAACCGCTTCTACATTCTCGGTCGGCTCATGGGCAAGCAGCTGGCGAAGGGCCGCGAGGGCCAGCCGCCCTTTCAGCCTGTGGGCGACCCCGGCGACGGCACCTGGTTTGGCGCCACCAGCCATACGCTGCGCAACGGCCCGGCGCCGTTCCGCGACTACTGGCAGAGCAATGGTGGCCTTGAGGTGTTCGGCTATCCCCTCAGCGAGCAGTTTCAGGAAGTGAACCAGGCCGACGGGCAGACCTACTGGGTGCAGTATTTCGAGCGCCAGCGCATGGAGTGGCACCCGAACGAGCCGAACCCGCAGTATCGTATCCTGCTTGGCCTGCTTGGCAACGAGTACCGCGCGCAGTTCCACCAGAGCAACCGCGCCTTCACCACACGCCCGCCCGACCAAGCCCTGCCGCGCCAGTTTGTCTACGGCTTCAACGCCCACATGTACGGGCAGGGCAGCCGCTGGCAGGATCGTAACCGGGTGCTCACGCTCTCGAAGAACGCAGGCATCACCTGGATCCGCCAGCAGGTGCGCTGGCGCGATCTCCACGACGCCTCCGGCCAGATCTTTTGGGGCGAGCTGGACGATATTGTGGCCGACGCGAACGGCCAGGGCGTAAGCCTGCTGCTCAGCGTCGTCTCGGCGCCAGATTGGGCGGGCGGCCCTGGCATGCCCCGGCGTGAGAACTTCGGCGATTTCGGAAACTTTATGGGCCAGATGGCGGCGCGCTACCGGGGCCGCGTGCAGGCCTACGAGATCTGGAACGAGCAGAACCGCGCCTGCGAAAATGGCGGCGACTGCACCAGGGATGGCGGGGTCGGCGGCCGCGCGGCCAGCGCCGATTACTATGTTGATCTCCTCTCTGTGGCCTACGATGGGATCAAGGGCAGCGACCCATACGCGATCGTGGTGAGCGGCGGCCCCACCTCCACCGACACCAACCGCGCCGACATCGCGCTCAGCGACCTGGAGTTCTTGCGCCAGATGGCGAGCAACCCCAAGTTCCGCGCCCACGTCGACGCCGTCGGCGTGCATCCTGGCGGCCACTACAACCCGCCCGACACCCGCTGGCCCGAGAACCCCGGCCCCGGCCCGAACTGGCGCAACAGCAACGAGTTCTACTTCCGCCGGATCGAGGACGCCCGCAACGTGCTTGTGGCGAACGGCATGGCCGACCGCCAGATCTGGGTGACGGAGTTTGGCTGGGCTACCGCCAACAACACGCCCGGCTACGAGTACGGCAACTCGATCTCGCCCGAGACCCAGGCTCAATGGATCGTGCGCGGCTTCCAGATCGGGCGCAACGACTGGGCGCCGTGGGTGGGCGCGATGTTTGTCTGGAATCTGAACTTCGCCGTGCCGTGGACCGCCCTCTACAACGAGGAGTCCCACGAGCAGGCTGCCTTCGGCGTGCTGCGCGGCGACTGGAGCCCTCGCCCGGCCTTCAATGCAATTCAGCAGATGCCGAAGCGCTAAGCTCGGCGTATGATCATGGCCGCAGGCGCCAATCGTCTGCGGCCATGCTTCTTTTGGAGAGGACAGTTCGCATGCGGAGACGCCTGCCTCGATACAGCCTTGCGCCCGTGGCCCTCGCCCTCGCGGTGCTGATCTCAGCCTGCGGCGGTGCTACGCCCCCCGACCAGAGCGCGGGCGCGCCAACCCAGCCTGCGGCGCCGAGCAGCGCCCCGGCCCCCACCGCCGCGCCCAACAAGCCCACTACCGCCCCCGAACCCAGCACCGCCCCCGCGCCCAGCGCCGCCCCCGAGCAGCCCAGCGCCGCCCCCGCGCAGCCCAATGCTGGCCCCATCAACCCCGACTACCTTGAGTTCGGCGTGGTGGGTCACCTGTACTACACCGACCGCGACCGCGTGCTGCAGCTCACCCAGAACGCCGGTTTCGACTGGGTGCGCCAGCAGGTTGTCTGGCGCGACAT
>JAYUYB010000072.1:0-2114 GCA_043752655.1 Chloroflexota bacterium | reverse complement strand
CGCATCCCCTCCGGCGGCTGACGCAGCACCTGGGCCACTTCGCGCAGCCGCATCCACCACTGCTCGCGCGGGCGGGCGGCGGCGGGCTCCATCATGCGCGGGAACTCTTCGAGCGGAATAGTCTGCACGCGGCCGTCTTTGTAGCCGATGAAGGCGCCCTCGGGCAGCCCGCGCCCGGCGCGGTCGATCAGGAACTCCACGCAGCGTGTGGCAAGGCGCGTGGCCTGAATACGATCAAACGGCGAGGGATCGCCGCCCTGCTGCAGGTGCCCCAGGATCGACTGCCGCACCTCGAACAGCTGCCCGCCCTCCTCCTCGAACAGGCTGCAGATGAAGCCGGTGGTGTAGACGGCGTTGACCGTCTCGTTGCGGATGATCAGCGACAGGCGCTTGCCGCGCTTGAACCAGTAGGTCATCTCGGCCAGGTTGGCCTGTAGATCGCGCAGGGCCACGCCCTCCTCGGGCAGGTAGGCGCGCTCGGCGCCCGTGGCCAGCCCGCTCATCAGCGCGAGGTAGCCGCACTCGCGGCCCATCACCTCCACCACAAAGCAGCGCCGCGAGGCCACCGCCGACTGCTTGATCTTATCGACGGCCTGCACGATGCTGTTGAGCGCGGTGTCGGCGCCGATGCTCAGCTCGGAGCCGGGCAGGTTGTTGTCGATCGTGGCGGGCAGGCAGATGATCGGCAGGTTGAAGGCGGGGAAGAGCTGCCGCTCGGCCACAAGCCGGTGGCAGGCCTGGTAGCCAGAGTGGCCGCCGATCATCAGGATGCCGTTGATGCCGTGGCGCTCGATGTTGCGGGCGATGGCGTACAGCTCCGCGCCCTGGGGCACCTTGCGATTTGTGCCAAGCTCGGCCCCGCCGGTGGTGGCCCAGCCGCTGACGCTCTTCCAGTTCAGCTCGCTGATCTCACCCTCTGCGAAGCCCTGGAAGCCGTTGTGGATGCCGAGCATGGTGTGCCCAGCGTCCACGCCCAGGCGCACTGCTACGCGCACCGCCGTGTTCATGCCGGGCGCGGGGCCGCCGGAGTGGATCACGGCCAGGCGCAGGGGGCGCGCTGCGGTGCCGGGCTCGGGCGGGCGCGACTGCACGATGGTGCGCAGGGTGCGAAAGGCCTCGCTGAAGCTGCCGCCGCGTAGCGCCATGGCCCGCTCGTAGTCGTGCGCCTCGACGGCCTCGGAGACGGCGCCGGTCTCGGCCACGCACTGCATCAGCGGCGCAGTGGTGACGCGGTTCTCGCGAATGCCGATCAGCTGCGGCTCGCGCTCGGGCGTGGCGGCGATCAGCTCCTCCACGGCGGTGTGGCCGATCAGCGTGCTCATCCAGCGGTCGAAGGCGCTAGGCGCGCCGCCGCGCTGCACGTGGCCCAGGATCGTCACGCGGGTGTCCTCGCCAAGCCGCTGCTCAAGGATCTGCTTGATCTGGTCGGCGCTGATCGGCGTGCCGTGGCGATCCTGGGCGCCCTCGGCGATCACCACCAGGCTGTCGCGGCGCCCGCTCTCGCGGCCGGCCCGCAGCGCGTCGCACATCGCTGTGGCCCAATCGTCCACCTCGGGGGGGTGCTCGGGGATAAAGACCCAGTCGGCGCCGCCCGAGATCGCGCCCATCAGCGCAAGGTAGCCACAGTGACGGCCCATCACCTCGATCACGAAGGTGCGCTGGTGGCTGGCGGCAGTCGACGTGATCGCGTCCAGGGCCTCGGTGATGCGGTGCAGCGCCGTGTCGGCGCCGATCGTCATGTCGGTGCCGGCGAAGTCGTTGTCGATCGAGCCGACCAGGCCGACGATGCCGAGGAAGGGGTGGCGCGCGGCGGTGGCCCGGTCGATTGTGCCGGCCGCCAGCAGCTCCTGGAGCAGCTCGGGCCACTCGCGGCGGAACAGGTCGGCCCCGGTGAGGCTGCCGTCGCCGCCGATCACCACCAGCCGGTCGATGCCCTGGGCGACCAGGTTGGCGGCTGCGGCGCGGCGGCCCTCGCGGGTGCGAAAGCCGGCGCTGCGCGCGGTGCCGATCAGCGTGCCGCCTTTTTGCAGGATGCCGCCGACACTGTCCCAGCTCATGTGCTTGATCAGGGCGCCACCCTGGATCATGCCCTCGTAGCCCTCGTAGATAGCGTA
>JAYUYB010000071.1:0-2114 GCA_043752655.1 Chloroflexota bacterium | reverse complement strand
CGCCCACCGATGGCTACACCGAGCTGAGCATCGGCCCCGCCGCGATCGCCTACGAGGACGCCTGGCTGGTGGCGCTGCACAAGGCGCCTGGCTGGTACGTGGGCGCCACGCCGTGGGACGTACTGGGCAACGCGCTCGCCGCCGTGGGCCGCTACCTCGCTGCGCGCGACGGCAGCGCCCCGCCGCTACACCTTGCCCATCAGCTTGACCGCGACACCTCAGGCGTGCTGCTGCTCTCGAAAGATCCCACCGCCAACCCGGCGCTCCAGAAGGCCTTTGCCGGTGGGCGTGTAGAGAAACTGTACCGCTGTCTCTGCGCGGGCGTGCCAAGCTGGAATGCGCTGGAGCTGCGCACGGGCCACGGGCGCTCGGCGGGCGGGCGCTGGCGCGTCTACCCGCTGGAGGAGGTGGGGCGCGCACTACCGGCGGGCGGCGGGCGCGTGCGCGAGGCCCACAGCAGCTTCACGCTGGAGCGGCGGCTGCCCGGCGCGGCCCTGCTGCGCGCACAGCTTCACACCGGGCGCACGCACCAGATCCGCCTGCACCTGGCCCATAGCGGGCACCCGCTGCTCGGCGACACGCGCTACGGCGGGCCAGCGGAGTACGCCGGGCAGGGGCTGGCGGGGCACCTACTCCACGCCGAGCGCCTGCGCCTAGCTCACCCGATCACTGGAGCGGAGCTGCTGATCAGCAGCCCGCTGCCGCAGCTCTTCGCAACGGTTCTAGAGGAATCGTAAGGGCGCGCCGCTCAGGCAAACAGCATCATCCCCAGCGCAATCACAAAGATCAGAGCCGTCAGCTCGATCGCCCGCAGGCAGTCGGGGATCACACCGCGCCAGAACTCATCCTTGCCGAGCCACCACCAGAGCCGGTTCAGGCCAGAGCGCAGACTCATCTCCTCCCAGTTGCGCAGCTGCTCGACGCAGGCAAGGCGGAACAGGCGGCGTGTATGAATCACGAGTGTTGAAGCCCAGATCTCGGCCAGCATCAGGTGTAGCAGCAGAGGCATCGAAAGCGCTCCTCGTCGCGACTGGTTGCAGCATGCGCTGTTCTTAGTATGCACCCGGTTTGCCGAGAATCGCAAGGCTGCATTTGACACCACACCGCACGCCTTGGGTAGTAGAGGAAATAAAGTAGATAATAATGTTGCTATCAAGGAGCATACGTGCTCACTCGCGATCAGGCAGCGGGCGCTCAGCACGCACGTCACGCTCCCAGGCCACCGGATCAGCGATGCCCTGTGGGCCACCACGGGAGGCAAGGCGCTCAAGGGAAGCAGCCATGCGTCGGCTACGGAGCGCGGTAAGGACTGGCGAGAGCTCCGTATGAATCAGCACTTCGACGGACACAGTTTCACTGAGCATTGGCGGTGGCGCATCGCTCCACTCGATCTGGTTGCCACGCAGCGTGGCCCGGTATGTGGCCGTAAACTGTCGCTCCCTTCAAAAGCTACAACGTGTTTAAAGTATACTGGATGGAAGCTTCAGACGTATAGCTGGTGCGGAGCCAATGATGCGCAACTACGATGCGGTGGTGGTCGGCGCGGGGCCAAATGGCCTGACTGCGGCCTGCGTGCTCGCACGCGCCGGCCGCCGCGTGCTGCTGGTCGAGGCCCGCCACAGCGTGGGCGGCGGCTTGTCCTCGGCCGAGCTCACCCTGCCCGGTTTCACCCACGACCTGGGCTCGGCGGTGCATCCCTTCGGCGTCGCCTCGCCAATCTTTCGCTCCTTGGAACTAGAGCGCTACGGGCTGCGCTGGGTGCAGCCGCCCACGCCACTGGCCCACCCCCTCGACGGCGGGCGCGCTGTGTGCCTGGAGCGCTCAGTGCGCGCCACGGCGGCGGGCCTCGGCCGCGACGGGCCAGCCTACCAGTGGCTGATGGCCCCGCTGGCCCGCTGGTGGGCGCAGATCCAGCCCTTCGTGCTCAACCCGCTGCGCTTCCCACCCCACCCGCTCGCGGCGGCCCGCTTCGGCCTGCGGGCGCTCTGGCCGGTGGCGCTGCTGGCCCGTGCGCTGTTCCGCGAGCAGGCGGCGCCCGCGCTGCTGGCCGGGCTCGGCGGCCACTCATTTCTGCCGCTAGAGGCGCCCCTGAGCGCTGCGCCGGCCCTGGTGCT
>JAYUYB010000070.1:0-12618 GCA_043752655.1 Chloroflexota bacterium | reverse complement strand
GGGCGCGATCAGCGCCCGCGCGAGGTTGATCTTCTGCTGCTCGCCGCCCGAGAATGTGCTCGGGTAGGCGCCCCAGATCGCCTGCTTCAGCCCCAGTGCGCCTAGCTGATCCGCCGCCAGTGCGCGGGCCTCGTCCTGCGCTTTGCCTGCCACGAGTAGCGGCTCCGCCACCAGGTCGAGGGCGCTCACACGCGGGCGCGGGCGCAGAAACTGCGTAACGTGGCCGATCTCGCTGCGGCGCAGCAGCGCGATGTCCACATCGGCGGCGCGAGCCAGATCCACTTCGCCGAGCGACGACTGAAAGCGGGCGCTGCCCGTATCCGGCATGTAGGTGCGGTAAAGGCAGCGCAGCAGCGACGATTTGCCCACACCGTTCGGCCCGCGCACCAGCAGCAGCTCGCCAGGGTGCAGCTGGAAGCTCACCGCACGGAAAGCCGGCACCGCGCGCTCCAGGGCGTGGATCTGGAAGGCCTTGCTGAGATCCTGGACGTTGAGTAGTGTCATGGGTACCTTTGGACGGTGGACGGTGGACGGTGGACGGTGCGGCTGATCCGGCAGCCCTGTCCCCTGGCCCCTGTTCCCTGTTCCCTACAGCTTTGCGTGAACCAGCTGCTGCGTGTAGGGGTGCTGCGGATCTTCCAGCACTTGGTCGGTGAGGCCGCGCTCCACCACCCGGCCGCCGCGCATCACCAGCACCCGGTCGGCCAGCGTGCGGATCACACCCAGGTCGTGCGAGACGATCAGGGTGGCAAGGTGCTGCTCGCGCTGGAGCCGCAGCAGCGTGTCGAGCACAAGCGCCTGGATCGAGACGTCGAGGCCGGTGGTAGGCTCGTCCAGCAAGAGCAGGGCGGGCCGTAGGGCGATGGCCTTTGCGAGCTGCACGCGCTGCTGCATGCCGCCGGAGAGCCGGGCCGGGATGTCGTCCACTCTGTCGGCGGGGAACTCGGAGATGGCAAGCGAGGCCTGGGCAGCGCCGCGCATGGTGGCAAAGTTGCGCTCGCCCGCCATGATCAGGCGCTCGGCCACGTTGCCGCCGCTGGTGGCGTTCATGCGCAGCCCCAGGTGCGGCTGCTGGTAGACGATCCCAATCCGCAGCACGCGCAGTTGGCGCCGGTGGTAGCGATCCAGCTCGAACAGGCTGCGCCCCGCGCCCTCGGGCACCTCCAGGCTGTAGCTGCCCGCGTCGGCTGGCTCCTCCAGATTCAGCAGGCGCAGCACGGTGCTCTTGCCCGAGCCAGACTCGCCAACGATGCCGACCGTCTCGCCGGGGTAGAGCTCCAGATCGACGTCGTCTACGGCCACGATCGGGCCGTAGGTTTTGCGCAGGCCCTGGGCCACCAGAAGCGGCGGCTGGCCCACGAGGCGTGGCGGGTCAAGCTGCATTTTCGGCTCCTCGCAGCACGCCGGGCAGGTAGAAGCGCCCGTCGTCATCGTAGTAAGTCGGCCCGAGCTCGGCGGGATCGCCCTGGGCGCGCCGGGTGAGCTTTTCGACATACCCTGTGTCGGAGATGCGGAAGTGCGAGCCGCCGCCAGCCACGGGCAGCTCGTCCATAAACTTGTTGCGCCCGCCGGTGACGGCGCAGACGCGCCCGGCCATGCGCTCCACCTGGAAGAAGACATCCTCGAACTCCACCGGGCGCACCTCGGTGTAGGGCGGCACGGCGTAGAGCCGCTTCTCGCGGCCGGCCGCGAGCAGCGTCAGGTGGGCGGCCTGGTGCAGGCTTGGCGTGTCCCAGCGCGGGATGGGGCTGGGGCTCATCAGGTAGCGCCCGTTCACCAGCACGGGGTAGCTGGCGCCCTGCACAAAGCGCCCAAAGCGCACCAGCTGCTCGTAGAGGCTCAGCCAGACCTGGGCGTAGTCGGCGTCGGCGTGCAGCTCGCGGGCCTTCGCGAGGTCGGGCTGCACATGGCGCAGCGGCTCTGGGTCGGGCACCTGAAGGATAAGGGCCTGGCCCTCGCGCAGCCGCTCCTCGGGGATGCGGTGGCGGCTCTGGATCAAGGTGGCGGCCAGGGTGTCGGTGGTGGTGGCGACGCCCGTGGTGCGGGCGATGAAGCGGCGCAGGTTAGCGGCGTTCACCGAGTCGTCGGCGCCCTGGTCGATCACCTTCATCGAGTCGGCGGGGCCGACCACGCTCAGCGTCACCTGGAGCCCGCCGGTGCCCCAGCCACGGGCGATGGGCAGCTCGCGGCTGGCGTAGGGCACCTGGTAGCCGGGTATGGCGATCGCCTTCAGCAGCCGCCGCCGCAGCTCGCGCCGGCCGAAGGCGTCCAGGAAGCCGTAGCTGTAGTCCTGGCGCGGGTGGGAGAGCGCGCTTAGCTGAGATGGCATAAGTTCCTTTGGGCAGGAGACAAGGAGACAAGGAGACAAGGGGACAAGGAGACAAAGAGACAAGGAGGCAGCCCATGCATGCCGTCAGGCGCTCCCTGTCTCCTTGTCTCCCGGTCTCCCGGTCTCCTTGTCTTTGACGGCGCGCAGCGCATCCAGGCCGCTCTGGAAGGTTACATAATGAGGTAGCTTGTAGTGAATGCAGAAGCCGGAGGCCTCGACGGCCTCGGTATGGTAGAGCACGAAATCCTCGCTGTGGGCCGGGTGGGGCGTGGGCGCGTCCATCTCCAGGTCGAGCATGGCGGCGGCGATCACCTTGACCTCGTTCCAGCCGAGGGTGGCCGCGTAGCCGAGGCGCAGCTCCGCCGCCGACGTGTTGACCACCTCGCACTGGCTGACGCGCACGCGGCCCGCGCTGAAGAGCTCGCCGCTCACGGGGTGGCGCAGCAGCACGTCGGCGTGGCCAAGGCGCAGCTCGTTCACGGTGGGGTGGGCCAGGCCATAGCCGCGCATACTGGCGTAGCCCAGGGCCAGGGCGCCGCCGGTATCGGCCCGCGCAAGCGACTGGAGCCGGTGGGCGCGCGGCGCCGGGAAGCGCACTGGCTCCCGCGTCACGTCGGGCAGCTCGGCCGGGTCGGGCGCGGGCGCGTCGGGCAGCGGGGCCAGCAGGCCATTGGAGCGCTGCCAGTCGGCCACAGCCGGCAATGCAAAATGCAAAATTGAAAAAGCAGAATCATCGGTAGCATCGGCTGCTATGTTACCCGAGTCTGCTGCCTTTTCTGCATTTTGCATTTTGCATTTTGCATGTTCGTCAAGCACATCCAGCCGCAGCAGGCGATGCGAGTAGTCCAGGGTGGGGCCGAGGATCTGGCCGCCGGGGATGTCTTTGAAGGCGGCGGAGATGCGGCGCACAGTGTGGATCTGGTTCTGCTGCACGGGCTCGGCGTAGGCGAGGCGGGGCTGGGTGGAGCGGTAGGCGCGCAGTAGCAGCACGGCCTCGTACAGGTCGCCGCCGGTCTGGGCCAGGGCGAGGGCGGCAAGTTCGGGGGCGTAGAGCGAGCCCTCGCCCATCACGCGGTCTACCAGGTAGGGCAGCAGACGCTCCACCAGGGCCACGCTCTCGGCGCTGAGCGGGCCGTTGAGCAGGCCGTGCAGCGCCTCGGCATGCTGGATGGCCTGCTCTCCACCACGGGCGGCGACGTAGGCCATCAGCGCACCTCCACGGCGGTGCTACGCGGCAGTCCCACCACCTGATCGCCGTCGACAAGCAGAAGATCCCAGCCCAGCGGGAAGGGGCCCGCCGCCGTGCGCAGGGCCCAGAGCTGCTCTGGCAGCCCGCCAACATGCAGCTGTACGCTCCCACTAATGCCGGGGCCAGTAAGGCTGAGGGTCGGGCCGCTGCCCAAGGCGCAGCCGAGCACCAGGGTCGCGCCGAGGTCGGGGTACGCGTAGGTGCCCACAGGCGTCAGGCGCAAGGCGTCGAGCTCGGTGGCCGTGAGGCGGGGGTAGAACTGATAAGGGGCACGGTCGGGCGTCAGGGCGCGGCCGCCGGTAGCGGCCAGGGCCGCCGCAAGCGCTGCGTCTGGCGTGAAGTAGCCTGTCTCAAGATCGACCAGGGCCGCGGCGATAGCGCCGAAGGCCGCGAGGCCGCGCGCTGGAAGCTGCTGCGGGCGGCCAGGGTAGCTCAGCGCCCACATCAGGGCGGTGAAGGCGGCGTGCTCACGGGCCTCTGCGTGGCTCATCACGGGTATGGCCATCAAAACGTCTCCAGATCGATGCGCGTCTTGGCAAGCTCGCGTAGCAGGGCCTGCTCCTCGGCGGCGAGGGCGTCGGCCTGGGCCTGGGCGAAGGCGAGGATAGCGGGCCCGGCAACTCCGGCTCGGTGGGCGGCGTCGATCAGGGCCAGGGCCAGGGCCTGTTCAAGGTCGCGCCCGAGGCAGGCGGCGTAGCCCTCGGCCCCAGCAATGCGAACATGAGCCTCGGCCAGCAGAATCTCGCCCAGGTAAAACGTGGCGCCCTGGGCCGTCTCGCGCATCGGCAGCATCGCCAACCCCGTGCGATTGCGCAGCACCTCCACCGGATCCAGGGCCGGCAGCAGATCCTCCGCGAACGCCTTGACCACGCCGACCGGGGCGCGGGTGAGGGTGCTTAGGAGCTCGTTGGTGTTCATATAGCTATTCTACCCTGACCGGGTGACACGGTGACACGCTCGCTGCGCTCGCGCCAGTGACAAGGTGACCGGGCGCTCGCTGCGCTCGCTGACCAGGTGACACGGTGACACCTGTCGGCGAAGCTTGGATGCCCACGGCAAACGTGTGGCCCGCTGACAGCTTTATAGGTGCCGACAGGTGTCACCTGGTCATCGTGTCACCGTGTCACCTTGTCATCGTGTCTCCCTAGCCGCCCAGCTCCTTCAGGTCGAGCTCCAGCAGCTTGGCGATGTCGCGCAGCGAGTTGTAGTACTGGTCGAGGCTCTCAAGGCCGAGATCCTCGACGGGGTAGGTGTACCACTGCTTGTACGCCGCCACCATGGCCGGGTCGTCTTTGATGCCGAGCAGCGCCTCGCGCACGGCAAGCTTGAACGACTCGGGCAGCTTCGAGCTCACGGCGAAAGGCGTGTTGGGGATGGGGTCGGAGAAGCCGATGATCACGATCTTGCCGTCGGGGCAGGCGTCGAAGACGGCCTTGATCTCCTCAGGCGTGCGCTGCTTGCCGATCTGCTCGTCGGGGAAGCCGCAGAGCTCGATCTGCCCCTCGCGGGCCAGGCGGTAGAGATTGCCCTCGAAGGTGGCGCCCGCCTCGGTGTTATCGTTCCAGACCGAAAGCACCGCCGTGGGGTGCGAGCCGGCGAACACCGTCTGCATGTCGGTGTCGGGGTTGATCCCAGCCTTGATCAGGCCGGTCTTCGGCGCCAGGTGGCCCGAGGTGGAGGCCGGATCGACGAAGGCGAAGGTTTTGCCCTTCAGATCCTCAACTGTGGCGATGCCCGAGCCCTTCTTGGTGATGTAGACGCTGTAGTAGACATCGGGGACGCTGGCGTTGTACACGGGGTTGGTCTCATCCGGTGCGCTGACGGCTACAGCGATCGCCTCGGCGCTGGCCTCCTGCACCGCCAGCACATACGAGAACGGCCCAACCTCCATCGCTTCCACGCGACCGGCGCGCATGGCCTCGATCACAGCGCTGTAGCTGGTGCCCGTCGTCACCTCTACGGGGATACCGAGCTTCTCCTCCAGCATGTCCTTCAGCGGGCTGGCGGACTGGATCGTGGCACTCGCGTCGTCGCCGGCGAATAGGCCGACGCGGAAGGTCGTGGGCCAGCCGGTGCGGTCCTGCGCAACCTCTGTGGCGGCGGGGGCAGCAGTAGCGGCGGGGGCGGCAGTGGCGGCGGGGGCGGCAACGGTGGGAACGGCGGCGGCGACGGTGGGCGCGAGCTCGGCGGCGGCGGTGGCGACAGCGGCGACGGTGGGGGCCTGGGCGGCCGGCACGGCGGCGCCACAGGCGGCGAGGATCAGGGCCAGAGCCAGGAGCCCGGTCAGGCCAGAGAATCTGCGTAGCATCGGTTCCTACTCCTTCTCGTAAGCATCTGCCTATCGGTCAGCGGGGTCTCTCAGGCCCCGGTGAGCCCACGCTAGATCAGCTTCTTGCGCAGCCAGCTGCTCGCCCAGTCGATCAGCGTCACCATCACGATGATGAAGATCAGGGCGCCCATCAGCTCGCGGTACTGAAACAGGCTGATATATTTGCTGAGAATAAAGCCCACCCCGCCGGCGCCAACCAGGCCCAAGATGGTGGCCGAGCGCACGTTGCCCTCGAAGAGCAGCAGGGTGTACGAGGCCATCAGCGGAAGCGCCTGGGGCAACACGCCGTAGCGGAAGGTCTGAAGGCGTCCCGCGCCGGTGGCATGAATTGCCAGGGCCTGCTGCGGGTCGATCGCCTCGATCGCCTCGGCGTAGAGCTTCGCCAGGGTGCCGATCGCACCCACGCCCAAGGCCAGCACGCCACCAAAGGGGCCGAGACCCACGGCGGCCACAAAAATCAGGGCGAAGATAATATCGGGGATGGCGCGGTTGATATTCAGCAGCATCCGCGTTGTCGTGTAGACCCAGGGGTACGGCGCCACGTTGCGCGCCGCCAGCAGGCCGAAGGGGATCGCTAGCACCACCCCCACCAGCGTGCCTACCACCGCCATCTGGAGCGTCTCCACCATGTATGGCACCACACGCGGCAGGCGAAGCGCCAGCTCCTCGCCAAGGAGGCCCTGGAGCGGCGTGGGCACCGCGAGGCTTAGGGGCTGCACGTCGAACTTCGGCGGGAACAGCCGCGTCACAAAGTCCACGATGTTCGGCACGCCATCCGCCAGGGTGCCCAGGTTGGCGCCGGTGCCATTAAGCGACCAAAGCAGCACCAGGGCGACAACTACCCCGGTAACGATCTCTCGCACCCCGATCTTCGGCCACGGGTTGAGCAGCTCGTCGCGGGGCACGAGGCGTGTGGTGGGGGTTCCGCTTTGTACCTCAGATGCCATTGCCTGCTCCTTTAGCCGATCGCAAATGTGGCCTCGCGCCGGGCGGTCTTGTCGAAACGGTAGACCTGATCAAGCACGGAATCGCTCAGGCCTGATGGCGGGCCGTCGTAGACAACGGCGCCTCTGGCGATGCCCACTATACGGTCGGCGAACTGCCGGGCCAGCTCAACCTGGTGGATGTTGATCAGCGTGAGCACGCCATCCTCGCGCGCCACCCGCGCCAGGTCGGCCATCACCTGCACCGCCAGCTCGGGGTCGAGGCTCGCCACAGGCTCATCGGCCAGCAGGATGGTGGGCTCTTGCGAGACGGCGCGGGCGATCGCGACGCGCTGTTTCTCGCCCCCGGAGAGGCGGTCGGCGCGCTGATGCGCTTTATCTAGCAGGCCCACGCGCTCCAGGTTGCGCACCGCGATCGTGCGCTGCTCGCGCCCGAAGTAACCCACGAGGCTGCTCAGGCCGCCAAGGTGGCCGAGGCGCCCGGTGAGCACGTTGGTGAGCGCAGGCAGCCGATCAACCAAGTTGTATTCCTGCCAAATAAAGCCAACCTGTCGGCGGACGTGCCGCAGCTGGGCCTCGCTGGCCCCAACTAGCTCCTCGCCACCCAGGCTGATCGTGCCCGCGCTTGGCCGCTGGAGCCCGGCGATGCAGCGCAGCAGCGTGCTTTTGCCAGCCCCTGAGCGCCCGATCACCGCCACGATCTCGCCGGGCTCGGCCCGCAGCGACACCGACTCCAGGGCCTTGTGCCCGTTCGGGTAGATCACCTCCAGCGCACGGATCTCCAGCAGGCTCATGGCGGCTCCGAAACAGAAGGCGCGTGAACAGCTCCGAGTTCACGCGCCTACACAGCGGTATTGTATTGTTTGGCCCTGATGCGGCGATGGTAAGGCAGCGAGGTTAAGGTAGCGTTAATGGGCGGCGAAGAGCTGTTGAAGGGTTTGCGAAGAAGCCCACGCAAGCCACGGAGGTCGGCCTGCCGCACGTTCTGCTTCGTGCGCCTCGTGGGCTTCGTGGTTCAAACCCGAGCGCTATTTTCGCCACAGCGTACTAGCGCCCGCCCAAGATCCGCCGTGATGTCGCCTACATCCTCGATGCCCACCGAGAGCCGCAGCAGCCCGTCGCCGATCCCAAGGCTGCGGCGGCGCTCAGGCGGCAGCGAGCGGTGCGAGGCGAGGGCCGGGTAGAGGATCTGGCTCGCGACGCCGCCAAGGGTCGTCACCGGCAGCACGAGGCGCAGGGCGTCTAGGAAACAATGGACGGCCGCGCTGTCGCCGTCTGCGAGGTCGAAGGCCACCACGCCGCCGAAGCCGGCGGGGAGCAGGCGCTGCGCCAGCGTGTGCTGCGGGTGGTCGGCCAGGCCAGGGTAGTAGACGCGGGCCACGCCGGGCTGCTCGCCCAGCCAGCTCGCCACGGCCAGCGCGTTGCGGCAGTGCTCGCGCATGCGCAGGGGCAGCGTGCGCAGCCCGCGCAGGGCCAAGAAGGCCGCGTGAGGGTCGAGCAGCCCGCCGGTAAGGATGGTGAGGCTGCGCAGATCGGCGGCGTAGCGCTCGCCCGCCAGCACCGCACCGCCCAGCACATCGTCGTGGCCGCCGATATACTTGCTCACGCTGTGGAGCACAATGTCGGCGCCGAGCTCCAGGGGGCGCTGGAGGTAGGGCGTGGCGAAGGTTGAGTCCACCACCAGCTGCGCGCCGTGCTCGTGGCAGAGCGCCGCAACGGCGCCAACGTCGCACAGGCGCAGCAGCGGGTTCGAGATCGGCTCGACGATCAGGGCGCGCGGGCGGTGCTCGGCCAGCGCCGCGCGCAGCGCCTCCAGGTCGCTCGCGTCTACAAACACGGGGCGCACGCCGAGGCGGCGCAGCAGCGTGTCGATCAGGGCGAACGTGGCGCCGTAGGAGTCCTGAGCGGCGAGCAGCGTGTCGCCCGCCTGGAGCCCGGTGAGCAGCAGGGCAATGTGGACGGCGGCCATGCCCGAGGCGCAGGCCCGCGCTGTGGCGGCGCCCTCCAGGACGCAGAGCGCCGCCTCGAAGGCGCCGTTGGTGGGGCTGCCGTAGCGCGAGTAGGAGAAGCCGGGCTGCTCGCCGCCGAGCATGGCGTGGAGCGTGGCCGCGTCGGCGGCCCGGTAGCTCACAGACAGGTCGATGCCGGGGACCGACGGGATGGAGGGCTCGCCCGCCTCGGGGCGCCCCGCGTGAACGGCGGTGGTAAAGATCGTCTCGGCCATGGTCTGCTCCTTGTACACTGCTGCGGGGGCCGCTGGCGCTGCGCCGGTTACGCAGTGGCAGCTATTGTAACTAGACTCTCAGGATACCGTGTGCTAGACTCGGAGCGATCGCGCCGAACTTTCCAGCAATCACGCTTACCCGGCGCGCTTTGGCGCCCTGGAAGAACCAGGTTAGATCGGTGAAGCATGGCGTCAATCGCTCCCAAACGACCGCAACCGAGCTGAGCGCCGCGCCGCGCCAGCTTATGCGTCGGCTCTTTCTGATCGCCACCGACGATCCCGTCCAGCGCACGGTGAACCAGGGTCTCCAGGTAGCAATCCTGGGCATGCTGCTGCTTACTGTGAGCGCCGCTGTCTGGTCGGTTACGGCGCAAGGGACACAGTTCCACCCCTTGACGCCCATCCTTTTTGCGTTTATCGCGATCACCCTGCTGGCCTTCTGGCTCACCCGGCGCGGCGGCAGCGGCGGCGCACTGCTGCTGATGATCATGGTGTCCATCTCGAACGCTGTTGCCTTTCTGCCTGCCACCTACGCCAGCCCGCCCGTGATCCACGTGCTATTTCTGCTCCCGGCCCTCATAGCCGCCCTCTTTATCTTGCCCTGGATGGGCGTGCTCGGCGCCCTGCTCCAGACGGCCGCGCTCACTCTGGCCCTGGTGCTTGCTGGCGCCACAACGCCCGTGGTCCTTACCTTCGCTGTCGTCTGCGGGCTCGACCTGGTGGGGGTGATGCTACCGATTATGGTTGTGGCAGGCCTGTTCCGGCGCTCGCTCACCAACATGGCCCAGCTTACGACCCGCCTGGACGCACAGGTTGCCGAGCGCACCGCCGAGCTGCATCGCCAGATAGCCCTGCGCGAGCAGGACATCAGCGCGATTGTCCACGATATTCATAATCGTATGGCCATCGTGCGCGCCGAGGTGGACGAGCTGCTGCTCGACGCGGCGACCGTGGGCGCTGCCCCGTCTACGCTGCATGCCTCCGAGCGCCGCGTGAGCGCCGCGATCAGCGCTGTTGGCGATCTGGTGGGCGATCTGCGCACCGCCGTGCAGCTCGATCACGCGGCCCTGCGGCTGGATCGCGACCCGCTTGATCTCGAGCTCCTCGCGCGTCAGGTCGTAGATCAGCTGAGCATCCAGGCCGCCCAGAGCGCCTGCGCCATCAGCGTGAGCCGCCACGGCGCGCTGCCCCTCGTAAGCGGCGACGAGCGCAAGCTCGAGCGGGTTCTGGCGAACCTGGTGGGCAACGCCGTCAAGTACTCGCGCCAGGTGCCGCCCACGCGTCGCAGTGTGGCTGTCACCGTTCGCCCTGCCAATATGGGCGTGGAGCTGCTGATCGAAGATCATGGCCCCGGCATCGAGCCCGAGGCGTTGGCCACCCTCGGCCAGCCCTTTGTGCGCCTCGCCTCCGCCCGTGGCACCGACGGCATGGGCCTCGGCATCTATATCAGCCGGGGCATCGTGGAGCTCCACGGCGGGCGGGTGAGCTTCAGCTCGCTTGGCAACAACTACGGCACTCTGGTGACGATCTGGCTGCCCGCCGCGCCGGAACTTGTGCTAGCTGATCCTGCCACCTGATCCTGCGTCTGGTCGGGGCGGCAGCGCCTATGGGGTGCGACGTATGGTTTCGGGCTGCCCGATGGCCGGCGGCTGAACGCCGCGCCGGCTGGGCCTACGGCCGCGCGTCCGCCGACGCGGACGCAGCACGGCGTCGGCGCAGGCCGACGCGCGGCGCGCAGCGCCCCGGTGGCGCGCCTTCCGTCGCCCGCTGCCCCGCCTGGGCCGAAACAATACGTCGCACCCTGATGTAATTTGCTGGTGGACTTTTGGGATAACTGTGGTATACTACCCACGTTAGCCAACATCATCCTCGTGAGACCCTTGAGATTCCACCCCTCTTGTCCCACGGTAGCACTTCGTCGCTCGAAGCATGTTGTTGATTGAGCCGGAGCGAGCGTGCTGGGCAATTGTCTGGCCACCGGCTGTTCGAGTTGTGATAAGTGTTTCGTGGAGGCAGCGTCGCTGCTCTCCCCCAGTGCTGCGCAGTGTCGCAGAGGAGTGTTATCGTGCAGGTAAAGCTTTTTGTTGGGAATCTGCCCTGGAGTGTCGGCGACAGCGAGCTGACCGAGATTTTTGCTGCCCACGGCTCGGTGCAGAGCGCACGCGTGATCAGCGACCGGGACACCGGCCGCTCGCGCGGGTTTGGCTTTGTCGAGATGGAGACCGACGACATCAGCGCGCTCATTCGCGCCACCGACGGCCACGAGGTTGACGGTCGCAATCTGCGCGTGAACCAGGCCGAGGACAAGGAGTCGGGCGGTCGGCGTGGCGGCGGCGGCGGCGGCGGCGGCGGCGGCGGCGACCGCGGTGGGTACGGCGGCCAGCGCGACCGCTACTAAATAGCGGCACCGGTCCAGTAAAGCTGCGGAGGCAGGGAGTCAATCCCCGCCTCCGCAGCTTTTTGCTACCCGAAGGCGTATCAGCGACGCGCAAGCCCCGCTGCCGCCTTGACAGCGGCGAGGAAGCGGGCGGCGCAGTCGTCCCAGGTAGGTAGCGTGGCAGCGCGGGCGCGGGCGGCGGCGGCCATGCGCGCGCGTAGCGCGGGGTCGTCCATCAGGCGTGCGAGGGCGGCGGCCAGTGCGGGCACGTCGTTTGGCGGCACGAGCAGGCTCGCCTCTGGCCCAACTAGGGCGGGCACCGGGCCGACAGCGCAGCCCAGCACGGGCAGCCCGTGGGCCAGCGCCTCGGCGAAGGCGATGCCGTACCCCTCGTAGCGCGAAGGCATGGCGAAGAGCGTTGCCGCAGCGTAGGCAGCCGTTAGCTCTGCGTCGTCCACGGCGCCGCGCAGCACCACGCTGCCCTCGGGCGCGCCCGCCAGGGCCGCGCACACCTCACGCGCGTAGGCCGGGTCGGCATCGAACTCGCCCACCAGCTCCAGCCGCCAGCCTGCGCGCGCCACCGTCACCCACGCCCGCGCCAGCTCTAGCACCCCCTTGCGCGCGATCCACTGCGCCACGCAGAGCACGGTGAGTGCTGAGTGCTGAGGAGCAAAGTCCTGAGTGTTGAGTGCTGAGTGCCGGAACTGCGCACTGCCGTCTGCCGCCTGCATCCTGAGTCTGTCAAAGCCGCCCGACGCCACCACGATCCGCTCCGGCGCGACGCCGCGCTCGCTGAGGATGCGCGCCCCATCGGCGCTCACGGCGATCAGCCTGTCGGCGCGCAGCAGCGGCGCCTCGCGGGCCAGCTCTGCCACACTCTGCGCATGCCCCGCCGCCACCGACGGCAGCTCGTGGACCAGGGCCACCAGCGGCCGCAGCGCGCGCCACGCGTCGAGCCCCGGCGCGCACACGGCCCGCGCCAGGGCGTCCACCACCACCGCGTCGTAGGGCGTGGGGTCGAAGCCGGCCACAAAGCCCGGCGCCGCCGCGAGCTGCGCCTCCAGACTGGCGCCCGCCGCGTAGATCTCATCCAGCTGCACGCCCTGGGCACGCAGCCGCGCAAACAGCTCACGGTGGTACAGGTAGCCGCCGGTGAGCCGCGCGGG
>JAYUYB010000069.1:0-2119 GCA_043752655.1 Chloroflexota bacterium | reverse complement strand
CGCTTCAGCACCGCCGCCATGAGCCACGGCTCCACCAGCAGCGAGGCTCACTCCACGCTCTCGGTGGCGATGAACCGCCTGGGCGCGATGGCCAACAGCGGCGAGGGCGGCGAGGACGCCGAGCGCTACAAGGACGAGCGCAACAGCCGCATCAAGCAGGTGGCCTCGGGTCGCTTTGGTGTCACCCCAGCCTACCTGGCGAGCGCGAGCGAACTTCAGATCAAGATGGCTCAGGGCGCCAAGCCCGGCGAGGGCGGGCAGCTGCCGGGGCACAAGGTGAACGATGAGATCGCCCGCATCCGCCACACGGTGCCCGGCGTGGCCCTGATCTCGCCGCCGCCGCACCACGATATCTACAGCATTGAGGATCTCGCCCAGCTGATCTATGATCTCAAGCAGGTGAACCCAACTGCCCGCGTGAGCGTAAAGCTGGTGGCCACGGCGGGCGTGGGCACAATCGCGGCGGGCGTGGTCAAGGGCTACGCCGACACCATCCTGATCAGTGGGCACACCGGCGGCACGGGCGCCGCGCCGCTCACCAGCATCAAGAATGTGGGCGTGCCGTGGGAGCTTGGCCTGGCCGAGACGCAGCAGACGCTGGTGCTGAACGGGCTGCGCGAGCGGGTGCGCCTGCGCGCGGACGGCGGCCTGAAGACGGGGCGCGATGTGGTGATGGCCGCGCTGCTCGGCGCCGATGAGTTCTCGTTTGGCACGGCGGCCCTGGTGGCCGAGGGCTGTATTATGGCCCGCGCCTGCCACAACAACACTTGTCCCGTGGGCATCGCCACGCAGCGCCACGATCTGCGGGCCAAGTTCCCTGGCAAGCCCGAGATGGTGATGGCCTTCTTCCGCTACCTGGCCCACGAGGTGCGCGGCATCCTCGCATCGCTTGGCCTGCGCTCGGTGGAGGAGGCCGTAGGCCGCACCGACCTGCTGCGTCAGCGCGCCACGGGCAACAGGGGGGCGGATCAGCTCGATCTCACCCCGCTGCTCGGCGCGGCGCGCATGATCGCCGGGAACGCCATTCGCCACGGCGGTGAGCGCAACGCGCTGCCCCGCGAGGAGAGCCTGAACGAGCGCATGCTGCACGACACGCGGGGCGCGCTCGCGGCGCGCGGCTCGGCCAGCCTGAGCTACACGATCCGCAACCGCGACCGCAGCGTGGGCGCGCGGCTCGCCGGGGCGATCGGCCAGATCTATGGCGACAAGGGGCTGCCCGCCGGCACGATCACCGTGAACCTGTGCGGCAGCGCCGGCCAGAGCCTCGGCGCCTTTAACGCCCCCGGTGTGGAGCTGCGGCTTATCGGCGAGGCAAACGACTACCTGGGCAAGGGCATGGCCGGCGGCCTGATCAGCGTGGCGCCCCCCAGCAAGGCCCGCTACGCCTGGCACGAGAATGTGATCGCGGGCAACACGCTGCTCTACGGCGCCACCGGCGGCGAGCTGTACGCCGCCGGCCAGGTGGGCGAGCGCTTTGCAGTGCGCAACAGCGGCGCCACGGCGGTGGTGGAGGGCGTGGGCGACCACGGCTGCGAGTATATGACCGGCGGCACTGTGGTGATCCTTGGGGCCACCGGGCGCAACTTCGGCGCCGGCATGACAGGCGGGGCCGCCTATGTGCTCGACGAGGCCGGCACGCTGGGGCAGCGCTACAACCCGCAGCTAGTGGAGCTGCGGCCCCTCGGTGCCCGCGACGAGGCCACGGCGCAGGCGCTGATCCGCCGCCACGTGGCGCTCACGGGCAGCCCGCGCGGCGCCGAGGTGCTGGCCCACTGGGATGTCTACAAGAGCCTGTTCAAGCTCGTCACCCCCCGCGATGCAGTGGCGAAGATCGAGGCCGCCGCCGAGGGCACCGAGGAGCCGAAGGTCGCGGCGCGGGCGGCGTAGTTAGGAGACAAGGAGACAAGGAGACAAGGAGACACCCCTCGTACTCCGCAAGGCGCTCCTTGTCTCCCGGTCTCCCGGTCTCCCGGTCTCCCGGTCTCCCGGTCTCCGTATCTCCGCCGGGGGTGAGGGCCATTCGCCATGTACAACCCCACCCGCGACGACGCCCACGAGATCGAGACGCTGCTCGACCAGCTAACCGACACTGCCGAGGCGCGGCCGCCCACCTCGCCCG
>JAYUYB010000068.1:0-12630 GCA_043752655.1 Chloroflexota bacterium | reverse complement strand
GGGAACGACCAGGCCGTAACGCTGAGTCGCATCAAACCTCCTCAATCCGGCCGCTGCGGGCCGAGCGATAGGCCGCGTCCAACACCTCGACCGTGCGGGCGGCGGCCGCGCCGGGCATGTCGTTCAGCGCCGGCTCGCCACGGCAGATCGCGATAAAGACCGGAAAGGGCGCCTCGGCGGGGTAGTCGCCGTCGCCAGCGGCCATGGGCACGCTACGGTCGGCGCCGTCGTCGCGGCGGAGCAGCAGGCGCTCGCGCTCGATATCGAGCAGCAGGACGCCGGCGGTGCCGAAGATCCGCAGGTCGATCTGGTAGCCCTTGCTGCGGTCGTTCTGGGCGCCCATCGGCTTGGGCAGCGTGGCCGCGCCCGAGATCGCCGCCGTCGCGCCGTTGGTAAAGCGCACGCAGAGTGCGTCGTACCAGTCGGCGCCGGAGGGCGAGGCGCCCATCATCGCAACAACCTGGCGCGGCTGGAGGTCGGCGATGCGAAAGAGCACGCCAAGGGCGTGGACGAGCTGGCCCCAGCCGTAGCCGCCGGCGTTGGCGGGATCGGCCCAGGTGGCCGCGTCGGGCTGGAAGAGCGCGCCCTCGCTCTCGGCCAGCGGGCGCCCGCTGAAGATATCGGCGGTGGCCGAGGCCATCTGGCAGACCACATGGCGCACCTCGCCCACGGCGCCGCCCTGCACGAGCCGCCGGGCCTCACGCACCCACGGGGCGAACGACCAGGCCTGGGGCACGACGATCTGGCGCCCGCACGTATCCGCGAAGGCCACCAGCTCACGCGCCTCGGCGGCGCTGGTAGTCATTGGCTTCTCGATCAGCACGTGGCAGCCTGCCGCCAGGGCGGCGCGTGCGTGGGTGTAGTGCAGGGTGTGGGGCGAGGCCACCACAACGCCGTCGAGCTGGAGGCGCAGCAGCTCGTGATAGTCCTCGGTGGCGTGCTCAAACCCAAAGCGCTCGCGCACCTGGGCGAGCTCGGCGGCGCCAAGCCGGCAGACGCCCACCAGCTTCACATCATCGCGGGCGGCGAAGAAGGGCAGCTGGATAGCGGTGGCCCACCAGCCTGCGCCGATAAACCCGATCCTGGCCTGCGTTGGCATAGAATCTCCTCGTTTGACGGTGGACGGTGGACGGTGCGCTTCTGCCCGGCTATCGGCTATCGGCTATCGGCTCCAGAGGCGCTCAGCGGGCGTGCCGTCGCCAACCTGTAGTGCGTAATCGCTCACCACGGCGGCGAACAGCGCGGCGGCCTCGTGGTTAGGCACCTGGCGCCCCAGCTGGCTATGGGCGAGCTCGGGCAGCTGGCTGGTGTAGGCGCAGATCGCGGTGATCTTGCGCTCCAGGCTGCCCGCGATCGCTACGCTGCAAGGCTTCAGGGCGCCGTGCAGCTCCGCCAGGCGCAGCTCGAGGGCGCCGGCCCGCGCAACGTAGGGGAAGTCCTCATAGTAGCACAGGCTATCGCCCAGCAGCTCCGTCGCCGCTGTGTGCGTCACCAGATGATCCACGTGGCGGCCCACGCCGAGCGGGGCGTAGAAGGTGGCGGCGGGCAGGCGCTCACGCAGGGCCGCGATGTATGCGCTCAGCGCTGGCAGCAGCGGGTCGGCGGGATCAGGGGCGCCAAAGAGCGTCGCGCGGCTGCTGTAGGCCAGCGGGTGGCGATAGATCGCGTCCAGCATGCCCGCGCACAGGCTGTCCGCGCCGAGCGTGGCGCTGGCGGCCGCGTCCTCACGCAGCCGCACGGCCAAAACCTGCTCCGCGCTCAGGCCCCACTCGTGATGGAACGACTCTGCCAGGGCGCTGAACGGGCCTGCGGGCGGCGGAGCGCCGGTGCAGAGCGTCACCACGAGCACGCGCTCGCCACAGGCCGCCTGCCCCGCAATGGCGCCGCCGCACGAGAGCGTCGCGTCGTCGAGGTGCGGCGACAGGTAGACGTGGGCGTAGTCGGCGGCGAGTGTGCGAAGATCGTCAATCAGCATAGGAGCCTTAGTTTCATCCGCAGATTGCGCAGATTTCCGGCCCATTTTTCGCACAGCCACTATTGGGCGTCCGTACATAATCTGCGTAATCTGCGGATTTCATCCCTTCACGGCGCCGCCGAGGCCGTTCACAAAGTAGCGCTGGGCGAAGACGAAGGCGATCAGGATGGGCAAGATTACCATGATCGCGCCAGCAGAGATCAGGCGAAAGTCGGCGGTGAACATGCCGCGCAGCGCGGTGAGGCCCACGGGCAGCGTGTACAGATCGCGGTTGCGCAGCATCAGCGAGGGCCAGAGCAGCGCGTTCCACGAGGTGACGGCGCTGAACACGGCGGCAGTGGCAAGGGCGGGCCGGATCACCGGCAGCAGCACGCCCCACCAGATGCGCAGCTCGCTGGCGCCGTCGATGCGGGCGGCGTCGATCAGGTCGTTCGGCACCGACTTGTAGGCCTGGCGCAGCAGAAAGATATTAAACGCGCTAAAGATATTCGGGAAGATCAGCGCCCAGAGCGTATCATAATAGTTAAAGACGCGCACCGCAAGGATGTAGCCGGGGATGTAGGTCAGCTCGGCGGGCACGATCAGCGTGGCCAGCAGCAGGTAGAAGATCAGCTCACGGCCGGGGAAGCGCATCTTAGCCAGCGGGTAGGCCGCCAGCGACGAGACGAGCAGGTTCAGCGCCACCGTGAGTATAGCCACGAACAGGCTGTTGAGGAAGAAGCGCCAGATCGCCAGCTGCTCCCAGACCCGCACAAAGTTCGCGAGCGTCGGATCACGCGGGAAGAACTGCGGCGGCAGGCTGAACACCGCGTCGGTCGGCCCCTTCAGCGCCGTCATCAGCAGCCACAGAAACGGCATCACCGTAACAAACGCCGCAGCGCCCAGCAGCAGATACCAGAGTAGATTGGTCAGCCAGGTCGGTCGCGCCTGGCGCGCTCGTGTGGTGGAGATCGGCTCAACAAGGGTGCTCATGTGCTCATGCTCCTAAGTGAGAGGCTTCCCTCAGATACCGAGGGCTCCTGGCATATCACCTTCCCGGAAGCTTCCTGGCGCCACCACTCACTCCTCTCCCTGCTCCAGCAGCCGCACATTGAAGATCGAGAAGGCCAGCGTGAGCACCAGCAGCACCATGGCCACCGCCGAGGCGTAGCCGACGTTTTGCAGCTTAAAGGCCTGCTTCCAGAGGTAGAACACCATCGTGGAGCCGCTGCTGAGAATGCCGCCGGTGCCGTTGGTGAGCACATAGATCTCGTCGAAGACCTTGAGCGCGCTTAGGCTAGAGATCACCGCCACGAACACGATCGAGGGGCGCAGGCCCGGCACGCTGATGTGCCAGTGCTTCTGTAGATCGTTACAGCCATCCATCTTCGCGGCGTCGTAGAGATCCTCGGGGATCGCCTGGAGCCCCGCAAGAAACACGACCATGTAGTAGCCCACACCCATCCAGGTGGTCATCAGCATGGCGATCGGCAGGGTGAAGCGCTGATCAACCAGAAAGATGATCGGCTTCTCGATAACCCCAAGCGAGATCAGCAGGCCGTTGACCGGGCCGCCGCTGCCGTCGAACAGGAACTGCCAGGCGATGCCGATCGCCACGCTGCCCGTGATCACGGGGATGTAGTAGAGCGCGCGGAACACGCCGATGCCGGGCAGCTTGCGGTTCACCATAATCGCCAGCAGGATCGCCAGCACAATAATCACCGGCATCACCAGCAGGTAGGTGAGCGAGTTGCGCAGCGAGAGCCAGAAGATCTTGTCGACCAGCAGCTTTTGATAGTTCTCCAGGCCCACGGGCTGCGGCGGCGAGAGAATGTCGTACTCGGTGAAGCTCAGGTAACCGACGCTCAGAAGCGGGTACAGCGTAAAGATCGCCATAAAGACCAGCGCGGGGAGCAGGAAGAGATAGGGTGTCAATCTGTTTTGAAATTTGATGCTCATTTGTCGTTTCCTTCGCTTCAGGCGGAGACAAGGAGACAAGGAGACAGGGAGACAGGGAGCGCCTGACGGCAGAATGGGGCTGTCTCCTTGTCTCCTTGTCTCCTTGTCTCCTTGTCTCCTTGTCTCCTTGTCTCCTACTTAATCAGCGCATTCGCCTGCTCAACCGCGTCGGTGAGAGCTGTCTGCGGATCGGTGCCGCCGAACAGGGCCGCCTCGACCGCCTGGCGCATCACCTCATTCACCTCGGCCTGGTTGGGGATCTCGGGCAGGATATTCTTCTGCTGCGAGATAATGCTCTCCGCGATTGGGCGGATCTGATCCTCGATTGCCACCGGCTTCTGCGTGAAGAAGGCGTCCTTGTAGGAGGCCGGCGTGGAGGGGTAGATCGAGACGAGCTTGGCGAACTCCAGCATGCTCTGAGGGTTCGAGAAGAAGGCCGCCAGGGCCGCCGCCGCCTTCGGGAACTTGGTGCTCTTCGAGGCCACGATCGACATGGAGACGGGGGGCAGGGCGCCTGAGCGGCCCACGGCGCGCGGCACCATCGCCAGGTAGCCGTACAGGCCGGGGTTGCTCTCGCGCACCACGCGGATCAGCTGCGGCCCCGTTACGTAGAACGGCATCTGGCCCTGGGTGAAGCGCTCAAGCCCGATCCGGTCGTCGGCGGCGTTGAGCAGCACAATGTCCTTGTGGATCGCACCGGCGTTCAGCAGGTCTACGTAGTCCTGGAGCCACTGCACGGCCTCGGGCGAGTCAAACGTGAAGGCGCTCTGATCGGCGTTCATCACCTCCACATCGCCCTCGTACGCCATGGTCTGGAGCAGGTTGTCGGTGGCCATGCGCAGGCCGCAGGGGATGCCGCTCTTCTCGGCGAACTCAAGGCAGAAGGCCTTCTGCTCGTCGAAGGTCTTCGGCAGCTGCTCCAGCGTGTAGCCCGCCTTGCTGATCACGTCGGTGTTCACCAGGTAGGCGTCCACCGCCTGGTACCAGGGCACCTGGTAGCTCGCGCCGCCCACGTCGGTCTGGCTAAACAGGTTGGGGAAGTACTGCCCCTGAAGCTCGGCGGGCAGCGCCTCGCTCATGTTCACCAGCTGATCCTTCTGGGCGAACTCCTGCACCCAGCCGGTGGGCACGTTCACCACGTCGGGGGCGTTGCCGGCCGCAAGGCTGTTGCGATACTCCTCCTGGAGCGTGGCCTGGCGATCCTCCCACTTCACCGTCACGCCGGGGTAGGCCTCGTTGAAGCGGACGATCGTATCCTTGATGTACTGGTCGAAGGTCGGCGAGAGGAAGAAGGTCCAGAACGTGATCTCGGCGCCAGCCTCGACATCGGCGATCCCCATCTCGGGGTTCGGGCCGGCGGTGGGCGTCACCATCACCTCGACCGGCTTCTCAACCTCGACGACCTGGGTCTGCACGACGACCTGGGTCTGCACAACAATCTGGGGCTCGGCGGTGGGGCCTGTGGCGGCCGCCGGGGCCTGGCCGCCACAGGCGCTGAGGACGAGGGCGAACAGGGTGATCAGCAGCAGCGGCAGGGCGAAGATGCGCTTCGCGTTCATGGGAGCTCTCCTTTGAGGGTCAAGAATAATCTGTTATGTCAATCTACGGGCAGGTTACGCGGCGCGATCACCCCCTTCCGGGAAGCTCTGTACGGCGAAATCGACCTCGAACGTGCGGCCCCAGGGCAGGCGCACGCTGCCGGGCGCGATGCGAAACGTCTCGCCGAAACCAGGCAGCCGCGCGATGAATGCGCCCAGCCGAGCCTCGATGCGGGCCTCGGCGACGGCCACCATCTCGGGAGTCTGCGGGTTGTGGTGGCCGGTGGTGGCGTGCAGCCAGCCGCGCAGCTCAGCGCGCTCAAGCTGCTGGTAGCCCCAGTCCTCCACCAGGCGGTGCAGCAGGAAACGCGTGTGCGCAGCGCGGCCCTCGGGTGTGGTGATCAGGCGCGCCACAAAGGCGTGGGCGATCACGCAGCCCAGCGTGTTGCCGGCGGTGTTCCAGGCGCCGTAGGCGGCGAGGGCGCCAAGCTCGATCCCGCCGAGCAGCGCGTCGCTCAGGGCTGGGTCGGCGCCGTTGGGGTAAGCCACATCGGCGATGGCGACGGGCATCCCCGCCGCCAGCTGCGCGGCCGCCTCGGCCACCAGCTCACCCAGCGCATCCTGGCGACCCGCTCGCTCCACCTCGGCGTGCGCGCTGTCCCACTCGGCCCGCCGGGGCAGCGGCGCGTTCACGCCCAGCCAGAGGTCGGGAGGAGTGCTGAGTGCTGAGTGCTGAGCGCCGCCTCATCTTCAGCGAGACCCCCCCCAGCGGCGAGCAGCTGGCGCTCCACGGTGAGATGAATCGGCCCATCCTCGTAGGCAGCCACGTTGGCGACGGCCTCAGGCGGGGCGTAGCGCACAGCCACGCGCGGCACAGCGCCCGCCCGCGCATTGAGCAGGCGCGCCAGCAGCACGCAGGCCACCTCGTCGGCGCCGGGGTACATCAGGAGACCGAGAGACACGGAGATCGGGAGACCGGGAGACACCTGACGGTAGCGAAGGGCTGTCTCCTTGTTTCCTTGTCTCCGTGTCTCCTTGTCTCCTTGTCTCCCTCGCTCAAGCAGCTCCCCCCACCCCGCCAGCCAGGCTTTCTCCGCCGATGGCAGGCCGAAGGGGCTGGTGTCGTCGGAGCTGAGCACGAGCAGGTCGAGGGTGGCGTCCTCCAGCAGGCCCAGGGCGGCGAGGTTCACGGCGTGGTTGCGCAGGCGGCGGCCCAAGAAGTCGCGCCGATGGGCGGCGGGGATGGCGGCCTCCAGCGCGGCGAGCTCGGCGGCCACGGGCTGGCCCTGGCGGCGCCGGTCGAGCAGCTGCGAGAGCGCGTAGAGCCGCTCGCCGTACTCGGCCCAGTAGGCGGGCTCCTCCACGGCGTCGTTCGCGTTGGAGACACGCGTGATCACGCTGAAGCCGTAGATCGTCAGGGTGGGGTGGGCGCGGCGCAGCGCGCGCAGCGGCTCCAGGCGCGCAAGGATGGCGGCGGCCGACTCGGCGCTAATGCGCGCGGCGATCAGGCCGCCGTAGCCCAGCTGCTCCAGCGCGACGATCAGCGCGTCGAGCTGGGGCGCCTCGGCCGCCAGCCAGCGCCCCAGCGCGGCGCAGTCGGCGGGGCGACGGCGTGCGCTCAGCGCCTCCGCCGGCGGCAGCGCCAGCTCTGCGCCCGCGATCGCGGCCAGCATCGCCGGGTAGCGCGTGTTCGCGGGCCGCTCGTCTAGGGGTATCAGGCCGATACGCATTGTTTTATCTGTCCGCAGATTTCGCAGATGACGCAGATCGAGCGCAACGCCACGGCCCGGTAGGGGTACGGCAAATAGGCCGGAAATCTGCGTCATCTGTGTAATCTGCGGATTAAATTCTGGCCTCAATCGCCTGAACACTAAACAGCAGCGCGCGCGGCACGTGGAAGAAGCCCTTGTAGTTGCCGCCCTTGCTGCTCAGGGCTAGGCTGCCGTCGCGCTCCAGGTAGCCGAACCACTCGCCGTGCTCGGGGTCTGGGAAGTGACTGTAGGTGTAGGCATCCACCCGCGCTAGCCAGCGCAGCCAGCGCGGCTCGCCCGTGCGCACGGCTGCCAGCACCAGGGCGTAGATCGCCTCGGCGTGGGGCCACCAGAGCTTCATCGTCGCCTCCAGCTGGAGCGTCGGCCGGCCGGCGAGATCCATAAAGTAGAGCAGACCGCCGTGGCCCGCGTCCCAGCCCAGCTCCAGCGAGCCCTCCACAGCCTCCAGCGCCATGGTCGTGTGCTCAGCGCTCGGCACCAGATCCAGCATATGCAGCACGATCCAGGCAGTCTCGATCGAGTGGCCGGGGAGGAAGAGCCGACCCTCAGGCGTGTCCATCAGGTCGCGCCCGTCGCGCGCCACGTGCTCCCGAAAGATCCGGCGCGCCGGGTCGTAGTGGCGGGCCACGCCCGCGAGCGTGTCGCGCACCACCTGGAGGTAGCGCGGGTCGTCGTGCTGCTGCGCCAGGTCGGCCGCCATCATGCCCACCACCAGCAGGTCGGCGAGCTTGCTCAGCGGGGCCTGGCCGGGCAGCGCCTGGCGCCCGAGCAGGGCCGGGTCGGCGATCCAGCCCACGATCTGCCAGAACAGCTCCACCGCCTCGGCGAGACATGCGGCGTCGCCCGTGGCGCGCGCATACTCAAGCAGGCCCATCTGGTAGAAAACCGCGCCGTACGGCTTGCGCTGGAAGAAGTGCGGCTGCCCCTCGCGCGTCAGGCTGAAGAAGACGCGGCCATCGCTGTCGCGGGCGTGGCGTCGCAGAAACTCCACGCCGAGCGTCGCGGCATCCAGCCACGCCTGGCGGCGCTCCACCGTGTTGTAGAGCCGCGCAAACATCCAGACGGCGCGGCCCTGCAGCCAGACATACTTGCGGCTATCGTAGACGCTGCCGTCGCGGTCGAGGCAGGTAAAGTAGCCGCCATGCTCGTGGTCCAGGCTGTGCCGCTCCCAGAACGGAATCACCGATTCAAACAGATCGCGCCGGTAGCGCTCAGCATAGGCGTCAAGCATGATCATTCCCTTCGCGCCCTTCGTGTTCGCGCCCTTCGCCACCGTTCGCGCTCTTCGTGATCCAGACGCCCTACCGTCGCTGCAATCGCGCCAGGCCAAGCTCGTCGGTAAGCAGCGGCGCCATCGCGCCGAGCAGCGGCGCGTCGGGGCCCATAGCGAGCACCTCCACCTCGGTGCCGCGCAGCAGGGCCGGCAGCACGCGGCGGGCGAGCTCGGCGCGGGCGGCGTCGCGCAGTAGCGCGCCAAGCGGCGCCACGCGGCCCGTGATCACCATGCGGCGCACGTTCAGCACGCTCACCAGGCTGGACAGGGCGATGCCCAGGTAGCGCCCGGCATCGGCGATGATCGCGCGCATGCCCTCGTCGCCCGCCTCGGCGGCGCGGGCCGCGGCCTCTAGCGTCAGCGCCTCGGGGTTAGGCACAAGCTCACGAGCGCGGGCCAGGATCACCGCGCTGCTCGCCACCGTCTCCAGGCAGCCCTGGTTGCCACACTTGCAGCGGGCGCCGCCCGGCTCCACCACCAGGTGCCCGATCTCACCGGCGCCGTAGCCCTCGCCAGAAAAGAGGCGGCCATCCAGCACAATGCCCGCGCCAATGCCGCGCCCAACCTTGATCACCACCAGGTTTGGCGTGCCCTGGGCCGCGCCAAACATATACTCGGCAAGCGCCAGGCTGTGGCTATCGTTCGCCACATGCACCGGCAGCTGGAAGCGCTGCTGCAGCTGGGCGGCCAGGGGCAGATCCTCCCAGCCGAAGCTCACGGCCCGCAGCACGGTGCCCGTGGCCGTGTCGATCAGGCCGGGCGTGTTGATGCCGATCCCCAGCAGCGGCCGGTCGGCGGCGGCGATCAGTGTCGTGGCCACGGCGAAGATCGCGTCGAGCACGGTATCGCCGTCGCGGCTCGTCAGTTTGCGCTCGGCCGTCTGGCGCAGGGCGCCGCGCAGATTCACCAAGGCGCCGTGGACCTCGTCGGTCGTCACGCTGATCGCCACAGCGAGGCGCGCATCGTCGGCCACGCTGAGCAGGATCGGCGTGCGGCCCACGGCCACCTGCCCGTGCCCCACCTCCTCCACCAGCCCGCGCTCAATCAGCTCGCCCGCCACCTCCGAGACCGTGGCCCGCGTCAGCCGCGTGAGCCGCGCCAGCTCGGCTCGGCTGATCTCGCCGTACTCGTAGATCGTGCGCAGCAGCAGCCGGCTGTTGTGGTCCTTGGTGTGCTGGCGCGTCGCCTTCGCTAGCAGGTGGTCGGTCATCGCCCCGCCCGTGACTATTTAGATAGTTCAGTAAACTTGCAAACGTGATAATAGCATAGCCTGGCGGCTTGTCAAGCGTGGGCTGCCGCCCCGCACCCCGGCTTTCTCGGCACAGGCGATCGTGAGCGGGCGCTGCCGCCCCGCACCCCGGCCTCAGGGGGCTGGCGCCAGCCCCCTAAGAACCCCCGCGCCGGGGACTTGCGTCCCCTGGACCCCTAAGCCTGACAGCCGCCACAGGCGAGGGCGCGTGTCGCTGCATGCCCTCCAGCGCCAGCGAGCGGGAAACTTGGTGCGGGTGCTTGCGGCACCATCCGAGCGGGCTGCCGAGCTGCCGGGCCGTCAGACCTCAGGCGGCGCAGCCGCCTCCGCAATCGTCCACGCTCGTTGGCGGTCTGAGGCATGCAGCGGCACGCGCCCTCGGACGTGACGGCTGTCGAATTTGGGGGTTGAGGGGGCGCAAGCCCATAGGGCGCCTGCCTGTTGCCAGAACCCGGCGGTTGAAACCGCAGCGGCCGGGCCTGCGGCCGGGCGTCGGCCTGCGCCGACGCGTCCGGACCCGCCCGCGCAGGCGGGCGCCCGGCGCAGCGCGCCACCACGGCGCGCGTGCACGCGCCCGCCTCCCGACCATGACGTAAACCTAGGGGTGCGGGGCGGCAGCGCCCGCAACAACCCTTGGCACACTATTTGCATTTACCAGCGACGGCGGGGCTTGCTAGCCCGCACACACGAAGCGCAAAGGAGTCCCCTTATGACAAACGACAAGTCGGCCACCATGCCTGCCGGGCGCGACCTCGCCGGCCAGCTCAAAGACAGCGCAGTTCAGGTGAAGGACGAGACCAAGCAGCGCGTAAGCAGCGTGGCCGCCCAGGCCCAGGAGCAAGTCGCCTCACGCATCAGCGACCAGAAGGACACCACCGCCGAGAGCCTCAGCGGCGTCGCCCAGGCGCTGCGGCAGACCGGCCAGCAGCTGCGCGACAAGGACCAGGTCGGGGTGACGGACTACATCGACCAGGCGGCCGAGCAGGTGGAGCGGCTCTCGGGCTACCTGCGCGACAACAACCTCGGCCAGCTTATGGGCGATGTTGAGCATTTTGCTCGCCGCCAGCCCACGCTCTTCCTCGGCGGCGCCTTCGTGCTCGGCCTGGTCGGCGCCCGCTTCCTCAAGAGCAGCCGTCCGAGCGCCAGCAGCAACGACTACACAAGCTACGCGATGGGCGAGCGCCAGCCCTACACACAGGGCTACAGCGCCGCGCGCGGCATCTACGACAACGGTGAGTACACCCGCTACAAGAGCTACCTGGGCGATGAGCACACCGCTGGCGAGACGCGCAGCGCCGCGACCCACGAGCCGCGTGCCCGCAGCCACGGCGAGCCCCTGGAGAAGTAAATATGGACATACAACGACAGGCTCAATCGCTAGGCGAGCTTTTCTCCACCCTGGCAAACCAAACCAGCGCGCTCGTGCGCCAGGAGGTCGACCTCGCCCGCACCGAGATGACCCAGAAGGTCACACGGCTCGGGCGCGACGCCGGCATGATCGGCGCAGGTGCCGTGGTCGCCCTTGGTGGCGCCCTGGCGCTTCTGGCCACCCTGATCATCGTGCTCGACATCTGGCTGCCGCTCTGGCTCTCGGCCCTGATTGTCGGGCTCGCCCTGGCGCTCATCGGCTACGTGCTGATCCAGCAGGGGCTCAGCGCCCTTAAGCGCGTAGACCTCACGCCCCACGAAACGCTCGCCACCCTACGTGACGACGCCACCTGGGCGAAGGAGCAAACCAAGTGAGCACCCAAACATCGCCCGAGACGGCGCAGCTGCGCGTCGGCATCGAGCACACGCGCTCTGAGATGAGCAGCACGATCGACGCCATCCAGGCCCAGCTCAACCCCCAGCACATCGCCCACCAAGTGCGCGAGCAGGTGCGCGAGCAGATCGAGGAAGTCAAGACAACGGTACGCAATGCAACAATTGGAAAGGCGGAAACTCTTATGCGCGACGCAGGCGATACAATGACCGAGGCCACGTACACCCTGAACGACACGATCCGGCACAACCCCATCCCCGCCGCAATGGTGGCGATCGGCCTGGGCTGGCTTTTCATGAACCGGGGCAGCGCGCGCCCCCGCCCCGCGCAGCGCTATAATGAGCAGTCGATGGAGCGTGGCCGCATGGCATACGCCACGAACCACCCCGCTTACCGTGACGAGGCGATAGCGATGTACCCGACCGCCCAGGGCTACAACGAGAGCAGCATCGCCAGGGCGCAGCACAAGGTTGGCGAGGGTGTGAACCAGGCCCAGAGCGCCGTGGGTGATGCTGCGCAGCGCGCCCAGAGCGCCGTTGGCGGCGCTGTGAACCAGGCCCAGAGCGCCGTTGGCGATGCCGCGCAGCGCGCCCAGAGCGCCGTTGGCGATGCCGTGAACCAGGCCCAGAGCGCGGTGGGCGATGCGATGGGCCAGGCTCAGCGCACCGCAGGCGACTTTGCGGGGCGCAGCGCCTACCAGGCCGAGCGGCTCGAAGATCGTTTCCAGCAGACCCTGCGCGAGAACCCGCTCGCCATCGGCGCCCTAGCCCTGGCCCTGGGCACAGCGGTGGGCTTCAGCCTGCCGCAGACCGAGCGCGAGAACCAGCTGATGGGCGAGACCCGCGACAATCTGGTCGAGCAGGCCCAGAGTACCGCTCAGGAGACGCTGGAGAAGGTGCAGCAGGTAGCAGGCGACGTGCTCCAGGACGCGGAGCAGAAGACGACCGACAAGGCCCGCGAGGTTGGGCTCGTCGGCAAGCCGTAGCAGTCCGGGGGCGGGCTGGGCGCCCCTCGTGAACGCCTCGCCATCGTATGGGCGCCCCTTGTGGGCGCCCTCGTCAAGTACATCCCAAATGACAGCCAACGACCCCACGCTGGCCAGCGCCATCGTGTTGGCTGGCGG
>JAYUYB010000067.1:0-2127 GCA_043752655.1 Chloroflexota bacterium | reverse complement strand
TGCCATCCACCTGGATGAAGACCTGGCCGATGCTGGGCTGCTCGGTGGTCATAGAACCTCCCAATGCAGATTGCAGATTGCAGGCGCGGCTAGTCGAGCGGGGGCGGGACGATGATGAGCATCTGGCCGGCGCGCAGGTGCAGGGGGTCGTCGATATTATTGGCGGCGGCGAGGTGGCGCCAGATCGTGGCGTCGCCGTACTCCTCGAAAGCGATCTGGCTCAGGCTCTCGCCGGCGCGCACGGTGCGCAGCCTGTCGCCGGGGTGGCCGCCGGAGGTGGGGTTCTGGCGCGGGTACTGGCCCTCGTCCGTGATCTGCTTGAAGCTTACGTCGAGCGTGGCGCGCACGGGGGTGCCGTCGGCCAGGAAGAGCGTAAACTTCTGGGTGATGCTCTCGATCACGGCCTCGAACGACCAGACGCTGCCCCAGGTGAAGCGCACGTGGGGCGGCTCGCCGCGCCCGGTGGTGCGGTTGCGCGCGCGGTCGGCCACCTTCATCATGTCCCAGAGCGGGCGCGTGTAGCGGCGCACGTCGTCGCCGGCCTGGTTAAGCTGGCGGCTGCCATCGCTGTGGGCCTCGTAGGTATCGAAGAGCAGCTGGAGCGTGAGTTTGGCGGGGGCGCCGCCGCCGAACTCCAGGCGGCCAACGTTGTTGCCCTTGTTCTGGCTCTCGGTCCAGCTGTTCTGCTTGGTAAAGCTGTACTCGCGCGGGTTAAACATACAGACGATCTTGTCGCGCGCGTTGTCGACGCTGGCGATCTCGGCCTTCACAAGCCCGTTGCTCATTTGTGTTTCCTTCTGCCGAGGGCCCAACTGGGGGCAGGTTGGGCGCCCACGCGGGGCGCCCCTACGGTTAATATCGGCCGAGGCGCTCCTGATCGACGCGGAGGCGTCGGCGGAGCTGCTCGTAGACTTTTTGGGCGATGGCGTCGATGTCGGGCTCGGCGGCCGGCTGAGCGGCGGATTGGGTGGCGCTACTTGGGTTGAGCTCGCTCGCGGCGCCTGGGGCGCCTGGGGCATTCGTGGGCTGGGCGGCGGCATCCGGGGCGCGCTGAAGCGGCGCGCTGGGACGCAGGAGGCCGAGGGCGGGCGCGGCGCCTGGCGCAGTGGAGGCGTCGTGGCGCCCGGTGAGGCTGCCGGGCGCGGGCCAGCCGCCTTGCGCAGGGGCGCGGGCGACGCCGGGCGCAGCGCCAAGGCTCGCTGGCGCAGACCATAGCGAGGGGGCTGGCGACTGCTCGGGGGAGCTGGCGTCGGCAGATGCAGGCACCAGCGCGCGCTGGAGCAGCGGCAGCGGCGAGGCGCCAGGCGCAGGGCGCACCGGGACGGGGGCTTGCGCAGCTCTTTGGAAAGCCTGCTCCTGACGGTAGACGGTAGACGGTAGACGGTGGAGCGCGTCACTGTCCCCTGTTAGCGCGTTCATATCTGTCGGCCAAGCAGTTTCGCCAGGCTGCGCCGGGGCGAGGCGGCGCGCGATGCGGGCTGCCGTTGTCTCGGCGGTAACCCCGATGGCACCTGGGAGAGTGAGGCGCTGGCCCGCACTCCCGTTTCCTTGCGCGCCGCTGCGCGGCCCCGCCATCTGGTTGGGGGTGAGGGAGCCGAGATACGCGGCTGGATTACCTAGCGGAGCGCTGCTCAGCGGACTCAGGGCGCTATGCTTGGGCGCCTCAGGCGGATCTGCCACGGGGGCGAGGCGACGGGCGATAGTGGCGGCAGTCTTCTCGGCGGCCACACCAACGGCGCCGGGGGCAGAGCGAGGCAACGAGGATCTGGCGGCGCTGGCGTGCTCGCTGGTCTGGTTGTCCCCGTGCGTAAAAACAGAGCCAGGGGTGAGCATGGGGAGCATTGTCTGCCGCATAAGCTGGCTGGAGGCACGGAGCGCATGCGGGGCGGCTGGCGCACCTGCTGTGCTGCTGGTGTCTGCCACTGGCAGCTGGCTGTGATCAGCTGCTCGCTCAGCCATACGGCCTGCTTCGGGCGTACCACGGGCGCCGGAGTCGTTGGGGGCGTAGGCGGGCGCGAAAGCGGCGCGCTGGAGGATCGGCGTCAGGAACGGCAAGCTGGGGCCGACATCTGCACTTGGCTGCGCCGTAGGTCGCAGGCTGGCGGGCGCCACACGGGGCAGCTCTGT
>JAYUYB010000066.1:0-2128 GCA_043752655.1 Chloroflexota bacterium | reverse complement strand
CTCACCAGCAGCATCGCTGTCGTCACGGTGCGCTGGCTCATCTTGCGTAGGAGCAAAGAGCAAATAATCGAGCCGAAGATGAGGGCCAGGAATAATTTCATCGTGTGTCTCCTGAGGCGCGGGGGCGCAAGCGACCGAGAATGGAGCCGAGAAATGTCTGTAGCACCGCGAGATCCTCGCGGGGCACGACGCGCAGCAGCAGTATTAGGCCAAGATAGACTACCATCCCCAGGATGATTGGCAGCGCCAGCACGGCACCCTGCACAGGCCAAATAACGGCCAGCATCACTGCGCCGGCGAAGAGAATGCGGGTGCTACTCCAGAGCAGGGCTCGGCTTATAAGTTGGCCACGCAAAAGCACGGCGCCGATAAGCACCATGATCGCCTCCGCGGCAAGTAAGCTGAATGCGCCGCCCAGAGCGCCGTTGCCGAACAGGCGCTGGCAGAGTGGCACTAAAAAGTAGGTGAGGCTTGCCATAAACGCCACCGAGACAGCAATAATGACAGTCCAGACATTCTGGCGGTCGACCGAGATAAAAAACTGGCCAATCAGCACATTGAGATACATAAAAATCAGCGCGAGGCCCAGCACCTGAAGCACCGGGCCTGTAGGGCCGTACGCCTCGCCAAAAAGTAGCGCCACTAAGGGTTTCGCCACTGCCACAAGGCCAAGCCCGATCGGCACACCAACCAGCAGCACAAGCTCAACACTCTTACGCAGCATAATTGGGAGTGCCGTAGCATCGCTGCTGAAGCTGCGAGTCATCTGGGGGAGCAGCGCTGTAGCAAAAGCAACGGGCAGAAAGAGTAGTGTGCCGAAGAGCTGCACTGCCGAGCCATACCACCCAGCCTCGGTGGTGCTCATCATTAAGCCGATCATCAGGACATTGAGCTGCGCGTAGCCCACCATTACCAGGGCCGTAGCTACGTAGGGTAGGCTACTACGCAGTAGCGGGATGATCCTGGTATAGTCGAAGCCCAGCCGAAGCGGGCGATAGCGCTGGAGAAAGTAGAGCTGAGCGAGCAGCAGTACCACGGAAGCTGCAATCATCACGCCGGTGACGGCATAGAGGCCGAAGCCTAGCAGCAGCACTCCGATGCCGAGAAACGAGTTAATGGCGCGGCTTGCCACATTGGAGATCGAGATATACTCCATGATCTCCAGGCCCTGGAGGGTGGCCTGGGTGCCACTCGCGAGGGCGGCGACAAAGAACGACACGCCCATCAGCTGCACTACTACGACTGCCTCTACCGGCATCTTCAAGAGCCAGAGCACAAGCGTAAGGGGCAGCAAGCAGAGCACATAAAAGATCGACTTCACCAAAAATGTGGTGCCCAGAAAAGTGTAAATTTGTTCGGGATCGCGGGCGATTTGCTTGACAAGGTGCGTATCCATGCCAAAGCCAATCAAGACCTGTAGTATAGACCAGATCGAGATGGCAATCGCGAGTATGCCATTTGCCTCGGGCCCAAGATAGCGCGGCAGGAAGAGTGCGAGCAGTAGTGTGAAGCTCCACGTGAGCAACTGTGAGACGAGCAGAGCACCTGTATTCTTCACAACCCGGCCGCCGCTGGCGCTCACCGGGATTTCTGTTGGCTCAAGGGTTGCCGATTGCATAGATCCTCATATCAGTATTTGGTACGCGCTTACAATAGCAGGGCTACCTTGCAACTGGATAAACAGCACTTGCAAGGAGATGATGATCTTCACACAAAAGGCGCCCCAATATGGCTGGGGCGCCTGTACTAGGCTTCGCTTGGAGTGCGCTGTTAGGGTGTGTATTTTGCTCGGCCCTCTAAAGCTTGACGTTTAGACTATCCAAGCACACCGTAACGGAGCTGCGCTGGGCGCAACCTTACACGTCGTTCGTCTGTCCTGCGTTTGTGAGGGCTATTCGCGCAAAATCTCTTGTTTCGGTGCTGATTTCTTTTCAAGTGCCTTCCTTTTCGTGCCTTTGCGTACCACCGGGTGGCGCTGTGCCCGCTTCACGGTCGCCCCGGCGGCGCGACCAGGGGCTTTTCCGCGCGGTTGGGGCGCCGGGGCAGGCGTGCCAAGCTGCGGGATAATCCGGCTAAGCGCCCGGCGCACCTGTTGCGGGGTCGCGGGGCGCGTGGTTGCCTCCCACGG
>JAYUYB010000065.1:0-2129 GCA_043752655.1 Chloroflexota bacterium | reverse complement strand
TGGAGCGGATCATCAGAGCTGCCTTGACGCTCGTGCAGGAGCGGCGCGACTTCTGGCGGCTCTCCTACAGCGTGCGTATGCAGCCCGCTGTGCTCAAGGCGCTTGGCGATGATCTGCCCGACTGGACGGACACGATCCGCACGACACTGGAGCGGGCGCTGCTGGCCTCCGGCGCCGCACAGCCACAGGTCGAGGCCGCGATCCTTTTTGCAACGATCGATGGCGTTGCGCAGCACTATGTTCTGGACCCCGACACTTATCCACTTGCAGCGGTAACCGAGGCGCTTGCAGCGCGCTATCGAGGAGAAAACTAATGACGACCACCTGGCCTGACCCGAGCGAGTACCCCTTTGCGCCACACTACCTGGACGTAAGCGGCGGGCGCATGCACTATCTGGACGAGGGTGCAGGCGAGCCGATCCTATTTGTCCACGGCACGCCCACCTGGTCGTTCCTGTATCGCCATCTGATCCGCGATCTACGCCAGGATCACCGCTGCATTGCCCTTGATCACATCGGCTTCGGTCGCTCCGATAAGCCGGCCGACTGGGGCTACAGCTTCGCGGACCATGCCCGCAACCTGGCAGCGCTGATCGATCACCTGGGCTTGCGCAGCTTCACGCTGGTAACCCACGATCTAGGTGGGCCGATCAGCCTCAGCTACGCGCTTGATCACCCTGGCAATGTGACGCGACTGCTGCTCTTCAATACTTTCATGTGGCCCATGGCGGGCGAGTTTGCGGTGCCGGCGGTCGGTAAACTCTTCGGGGGGCCAGTGGGGCGCCTGCTCTACCTCCAGCTCAACGCCTCGGCCCGCGCGCTGCTGCCGCTGGTCTACGCTGATCGCGACAAGCTGACGCCGGCCATCCACCAGCAGTACATCGCACCCTTCCCGCGCCCCGCAGATCGCCACGGCATGTACGCCTTTGCGCAGCAGGTGGCGGCCGGTGCGCCCTGGTGTGAAGGGCTCTGGGAGCGGCGCGCAGCCCTCGCCGATCTGCCTGCCCGCATCGTCTGGGGGATGAAAGATCCCGCCTTCGGCCCGCGCTACCTGGCGCGCTGGCGCGAGATCCTGCCCCACGCGGAGCTGCTGGAGCTGCCCGACGTAGGCCACTTCCCGCAGGAGGAGGCGCCTACGGCCTCGATTGGCGCGCTGCGAGGGCTGCTAGCAGCCGCACCCAGTGCCGACTGGTAGCAGTTGTGGTAGCATAAGGTCGCCCAATTTGCACCGACGCAGCGCGTCTAGCTGCGCTCAATCTGCAATCTGCAACGTCATAAGAGGCCGGGCATGATCCAGGGAAAGGGGCCATGCAACAACCACTACGGGCCGTTCTCGTCGGATGCGGCGCCATGAGCGAGGCCTGGCTCAGCGCGGCCGCGGCCCTGCCAGATCTCACTATCGTCGGCCTGGTCGATCTGCACGCGGCGGCGGCGCAGCGCCGGGCCGAGCAGTTCGCCCTGCACACTGCCGTCGTGGGCGACGATCTCGCCCACACGCTGCGCCAGACCAGCGCCGAGATCGTCTTCGACTGCACGATCCCTGAGGCGCACCTGCAGGTGACGCTGACGGCCCTGGCCCATGGCTGCCACGTGCTGGGCGAAAAGCCGCTGGCCGACTCTCTGGAGCACGCGCAGCAGATGCTCGCCGCAGCCCAGGCGGCGGGCAAGCTCTACGCGGTGATCCAGAACCGTCGCTACGACCCGAACATTCGCAGGATGCGGCGCCTGGTCGCCTCGGGCGAGCTTGGGCAGCTCACAACGCTCACAAGCGACTTCTTGATCGGGGCGCACTTTGGCGGCTTTCGCGATCAGATGCGCCACGTGCTGCTGCTCGATATGGCCATCCACACCTTCGACGCGGCCCGCCTGCTCAGCGGCGCCGATCCTGTGTCGGTCTACTGCAAGGAGTGGAACCCCAGCGGCTCCTGGTACGCCCACGGCGCCTCGGCGGTGGCTATCTTCGAGCTGAGCGATGGAACGATCTACACCTACCGGGGCAGCTGGTGCGCCGAGGGGTTGCCGACTAGCTGGGAGAGCGATTGGCGCCTGGTGGGCACGCGGGGCAGCGCGCGCTGGGATGGCGGCGCGGGGTTCGCCGCCGAGGTGGTGACGAGTACGGGCGGCTTTCG
>JAYUYB010000064.1:0-2134 GCA_043752655.1 Chloroflexota bacterium | reverse complement strand
GGCCTGCTGTTGGAACTTGGTCAGGGGGCGACTCTCGTGGCAAAGGTGCCGCAGCACGAGCTGCCACATGCGTACGCTCATGCCGACCTCTACCTTTTCCCAACGATTGAGGATGGCTTTGCCGTGGTGCTCGCCCAGGCCCAGGCGAGCGGGCTGCCGATCCTCACCACGACGAACTGCTCCGGCGCCGATCTTGTGCGCGAGGGCGAGACAGGCTGGGTGCTGCCCATCCGCAGCCCGGCTGCCTTCGTCGAGCGCCTACGCTGGTGCGCCGCCCAGCGCGTCGAGCTGGCCGCGCTGGTGCGCCGGGCCTACGCGGAGTTCCAGCCGCGCGACTGGAGCGCCGTGGGCGCCGACTTCGAGCAGATCTACGCCGAGATGAAGGGCGAGGCTCAGCATGCAACGCATTGATCTCGTGCCCAGCCTCGTGATCTGGCTTGTGGTTGCCGCCGTCACACTTCTGATCCATCGCCGTGTCTGCGGGCCGGGCACAGGCCTTGTGGCCGCCTTTCTTGCCGGGATCTGGCTGATCCACTGGCCGGGCGCGCTGCTCTACACGCTGCCCTGGTATGCGTACGAGGATCGCGATCTGGTGCAGCGCGGCTTTCAGCAGAGTGTCTACGCCGTACTTGGCTTCGGTGCGGGTGTGCTCCTGCTCGCCTTGCTGCGCGCACGACGCCAATCCCAACCCGACCGCAGCGTAGCAGAGACCGCCGCGTTTCCGGCGCGCATCTATCTCGTGATCGGACTGTTAAGCTACCTGGTGTTCTTGCCGCTGTTCGGCCAGCTACCAACGCTCTCGGCGATCATCTCGATGAGCACGCTGTTCGTTGTTGTTGGACTTGGTCTCTTCTGCTGGCGTGCCTGGCAGCGCGGCGATATGCGCGCCCTTGTGCTCTGGCTGCTTGCCGGCCTGCTGATCCCGCTGTTCACAATACTCGCCTGGGGCTTCCTGGGCTTCGGCGCTACAGCCCTCCTGGCGCTTATTACCTTTGTGGCAGGTTTTGTTCGCATCCGGGCGCGGGCTGTGCTTTCACTCCTCCTCGCGGCCTTCATGGGGCTCTCGTTCTATGTCACCTACATGCGGGACCGGACCGAGCTACGCAGTTCGGTTTGGGGCGGCGAGTCAATCAGCCAACGCCTCGATCAGTCCTGGCAGATGATTACCGGTTTTGAGTGGTTCGACTTTTCAAATCTGTCGCATCTACGCCGGATCGATGAGCGCATCAACCAAAATACGCTTCTGGGCACCGCAGTGATCAATTTGAGCACAGGCTATGTAGACTATGCCCACGGCGAGACGCTCTCGCAAGCCGTGATTTCACTAGTACCCCGCGCACTCTGGCCCGACAAGCCGATCCGTGCGGGCGGCAATGCACTGATGACCGAGTATACCGGCCTTGATTTTGACGATAATACCTCGGTGGGCCTGGGCCAGGTGATGGAGCTGTACATCAACTTTGGCACAGCCGGTGTCGGCATCGGCTTCTTTGTGCTCGGCCTCGTCGTAGCCTGGTTCGACCGCGCCGCTGCCCTCGCCCTCCAGCGCGACAACTGGCAGGCGTTCGCGTTCTGGTATCTTAGCGGGATGGGTACGCTCCAGATCAACGGCGCACTCTTCGAGATCAGCGCGTCGGTCGCCGGCGGCATGGTGGCAGTGTTGCTAGTAAATCGTCTGGTGCTGCCAGTGCTTGCGGGCAGCAGGCCAAGCGGCCAGTCCGCCACAGGGCCGCTGTCGCACCCGCTTAAATGATGCCGCCCCACGCCGCACAGCCCGCTGCGGCGCTGACGCCAGATCAGAACCTACTCGGCCTCTTCCCCTACTTCGGCCCCGAGGCCCTTGGCGGCGCGCAGCTTAGTGGGCGCCTGGCCTGGGAGGGCATGGCGGCCACTGGCCCCGCCAGCCTCTTCTGCTACGGCCCCGGCGTCGCCCGCCCGTGGCCGCCCGCTGCCGCCCTCGCCACCTCGAAGGGCCAGGCCGTGAGCCTCGCCCTCGCCCACAGCTGGCGCCCCAGCCGCGTGCTGATCTGGCATATCGGCCTGCTCAAGCTGCTGCCGCTCTTCCGCGTCCGCCAGGCGCACGTTAGCCTGATGCTGCTTGGCGTCGAGGCGTGGCGCCGCCACGACCCGCTCA
>JAYUYB010000063.1:0-2139 GCA_043752655.1 Chloroflexota bacterium | reverse complement strand
ATCGCCTCAAGCAAGAGGCGGGCCGCAGCTACCCAGCGGCATACGAGTTGCTAAATAGCATCCCTCTTAGTGCAAGCTCCGGCATGCTTCACTATTTCGCCGCAATAGGCCGTTCTTAACCAGCGGCCCTGTACGATCGTCTATAAGAGGAGCGCCCTGAGCATTAGCACGCTTGAGCATAAACAAGAGAGACTTTTATGATACCCCCCCTCCGGCCTGACCCCACTCCGCGGCACGCCCGCGCCCTGTTCGGCTGCGCCCTGCTGCTCCTGGTTGCGCTTGCCCCCGTCGGCCTGGGCGCCGAGGGCAGCAGCACGCTCTACCCGGCTAACACGACCAGCGCCTTCCGCGCTAACCTCGAGTGGCGCACCGCCATTTATGGCTCCCGAGACTCACCCGCCTTCAATATCTTTCGCCGCACGCTGGTGAAGGTCTACGCCGAGCAGGGCGAGCAGATCCTGCTTGGCTCCAGCGGCGTCGGCGTCGCTGGGGCGCCTAATCGCGGCGACATCCGAGTCTTCAACCCCGGTGCCGTGAGCGGCCCGATCGGCAACGAGCTGATCCCCGCCCTGGCAGGTGCTCCCGCCCTGCTCCAGCCTGGCGCCTTTGCCAACGGCTTCAGCTGCGTCGCCCAGCGCGCCACCCCTGGCAACGCCTCGCGCGGGCGCATCGGCAGCCGCGCCGCCGAGCTGGCTGGCCCCAATAGCGCGAACAACCTGCTCCCTGCCGGCTACCAGCCATGTAGCTACACCACGCCCGAGACCGGCATCTACAACGTGGTCTTCACCGGCCCTTCCGGCGATGGCGCAGACGACGAGACCAGCATCACGGGGCGCATCCAGCCAACCGCCGCCGACTTCGGCCCCCTCCAGCGCACCAGCGTCACCGCCTGGGATGTAAGCGTGCGCCGCGATCCCAACAGCCTCGCCGTGGAGCGCGGGCGCGCCTTTATCTACTACTTCGCCGGCAACACCGGCGGCGGCGGGCGCAGCGTGGTGAGCGCGGGCGTGGCTGTCACCGACTACGGCTTCGCCTATCGCGTGGAGTACTCCGGCGACCCGTACGGCTTCATCGTCTACGCCAACCAGCTTGGCTACAGGGATAGCGACGGCAGCCCACTCTACCACGCTATTATGGCCGACCCCAGCGCCTCTGCCCAGGATCAGAACCGGCTGAACGAGATCCAGGGCGGCGTGGAGATCCTGCCGCCGGAGTACCCGATCTTCTTCGACCAGCCATACGGCCCCGCCCTCGATGCCCTCGGCATCCCGCGCACCCCCAGCCTGCCCGCCATCGCCAGCTTAGTCTTCGCCGGCTCGGAAAGCGGCAACGTTTCGCGTGTGGGCGCGGGCGGCAGCTTCAGCTTCCAGACAAACCAGCCGGGCGTCTACACTGTATTGCTCAGCCGCGACGGCAGCGACTTCCGCCCGAACAACCCGCGCAACCGGCTGCTGCGCGGTGTCGCCGCAGCCCCAGGTCCCGTGACGGTGAGCTGGGACGGGCGTGCCAACAACGGCGAGCTCTTCCCGGTGGGCGAGTATCAAGCTCGCTCTAGCGTGCAGGGCGGCGAGGCCCATTTCCCCTTCCTGGATGTCGAGAACAATCTGCCTGGCGGCCCCAGGGTGCAGCTGCTCAACCCGCCAGACAGTAACGGCGATGGCGTGGGCGATTGTCCGCCCTGGGCCGGTGGCTGCTTCGGAGCCTTCTACGACGACAGCGGCTATGTTACCGCAAACGGCACCCTGATCGGCACTGCCGTGGGCGGGCCACTCTGCGCCGGTGGGGTGGGCAATCCTCCGCGCCTGCTTGCGAGCGACACGCTGATCGGCTACGATACCCGCACCGATCAGCGCAGTTTCGGCTTCCCCTACGATGCCAACCCCGATCTGATCTGTAGCCCGGTCGGCGGCTACGGCGACAAAAAGGCCCTCGACCTCTGGACATTCTACCCGAGCAATACGCTCCTGACGCCCCTGCGCATCGTGGAGCCCACAGCGGTAACGCTGCGCGCCTTCACGGCGACCGCAGGCGACGACGGAGTGCGATTGCGCTGGGAGACGGGCAGCGAGCTGGCGACGGCGGGCTTCCACCTGCTGCGCGCTGTCGGCGACAGCAGGGCGGATGCGCTGCGGGTTACAC
>JAYUYB010000062.1:0-5545 GCA_043752655.1 Chloroflexota bacterium | reverse complement strand
CCACGCGCTGGGCGAACGAGGCCGGGCTGCCCGGCGGGCCGATCAGGATCACGCTGTCTACGCTGCCGATGTCGATGCCGAGCTCGAGCGTGCTGCTGGCAAAGCAGATCGCGCTGTCGGCGGCGGCGTACTGCGCCTCGATCTCGCGGCGGCGGCGCCCCTCGATGTTCGAGTAGTGGACGAAGACAGCCTCGCCGAAGGGCGAGCCGGGCCGGGCGGCGGCGGCGTAACGCTCCACCTCGGCGCGACTGTTGCAGAAGGCCAGCGCCTTGCGCCAGCCACGGGCGCGGAAGCTCGCTAGGTGGGCCAGCAGCGTCTCGGTGCCACCGCCCTGGAGGTTGATCAGCTCTGCTTCCAGCGGGCGTGCGCCGCCAAGCTCCACGATCTCGGCCCGCTCCATGTAGCGCACGGCGGCCCCCGCCGGGTCGGCCAGGGTGGCGGAGAGCGCCACGAGCTGCGTAGTCGCGTCGGGGGCGTCGCCGCTGCTGGCGGCGTAGGCGCGGATCTGGCGCAGGCGCCGCAGCAGCACGCGCAGCTGATCGCCGCGCGGCGTGCCATCGAACAGGTGCAGCTCGTCGATCACCAGGGCGCGCAGGCCGGCAAAGCGCCCAGCCTGGGTGGCTAGCAGCGCATCGGCGCCCTCCGGCGTCGTGATCAGCAGGTCGGCCGAGGCGCCGGCCGCAAAGGGATTCTCGTGGGTCTTCACAGCCAGGCGCAGGCCGAGCGAGCTAAGCGGGTGGGCCAGGCGCGTGCGCAGATCGTTCGCCAGGGCGCGGGTGGGCACAAGGTAGAGCATAGCGAGGGGCACGGGCGGGCGATCTGGCGGCAGGTGGCGCTCGATCAGCGGCGCGAGCACGGCGGCCGTCTTGCCGCTGGCGGTGGGCGCGCACAGCAGCAGGTCGGCGCCATCCAGCAGCGGCGGGATCGCGGCGAGCTGGGCGGGGGTAAAGCGCCCGTGGCGCGCGAAGAAGGCGGGCCAGCTGCGCGGGAGCCTGGCCTTCAGGGCGAGCTGCGCGGCGAGATCCGCTGGCGGCGTGGCTGGCCGCATCTGTTCAGCCTAGCTGGCGTCTAGCGTCGCGGCGACACGTACGCTGAAGCCTGGGAGCAGCGCGGAGGTTGCCTCGGCGCCACGGGCGAACACGCCGTGCTCGGCGTAGCTGGCGCCCTCAAGGCGCAGCACCGTGATCGTCTCAGCCTCGGGGTTGACGGTCCAGTACTCAGGGATGCCGGCCTCGGCATACTCGCGGCGCTTGTCCACGAGATCGCGTTCCGGCTTGTCGGGGCTCACTACCTCCAGCACGAGATCGGCGCCGAACCAGTAGCGGTTGCCACGACGCGGATCCTCGGCGACGCGGAGCAGCAGCAGATCAGGCTCGCGGAAGTGGCCGTTCGGCAGGCGCAAACGTAGCGCGGCAACCAGAACCTTTCCGCCGGCCAGCTCGACAGCGGCGTAGAAGATGCGGTAGAGCAAGAGTAGAATACGCTGATGTTCATCTGTCGGCATCGGCAATGCCTCAATATGGCCGTCGGTATACTCAATCAGTCGATTCGTCCGATCTGTGAGCCAGAGATACGCCTCCTCGCTCCACTCACCCTGTGCGGGGAGCAGATCGAGCAGAAGCTCTTCATAGAGCGCAGCTTCAGGTACCGGCGGCGCAAGACGTGCGATGCGCGCCTTCCGCATGGCCCCCGGTGTCACCTTGCGTGTCTTGCTGGAAGCTGTCGCTATCATCGTGCTACCCTCCCGCCGTGATGCTCTGGGCCGTGTGTGGACATTGTAGCATGGCAGCTACACGCGCAGCCCGCGTGCCAGCTCCTCCACCAGCGTGGCGGGGTCGTAGTCCGGGTAGAGGAAGAGCAGGTCGCAGCTGGTGACAGCCAGGCGGATCACCTCGCGCAGGTTGATGCGATGCTGGCTGAGGGCGCGCGAGAGCATGCCGGGGATCTGGCGCACGGGCTCCTCGTAGCGCTCGCGGGGCGGGGGGTAGCTGTAGCCATAGGCGATGCTGTGGTAGCGCATCAGGGTCTTGAAGAAGGCCAGAATATCGCGCTCGATGAAGCGGTCGTCCAGGCGCAGGATCTGCGAGGGGGCGAGCCAGTTATCCACCGGCATGCGGTTCTCGCTCTCGGTGAGCGCAAACAGAAAGAAGAGGTTCGAGCTGGAGGCGAAGGCGAGCTCGTACTCGACCCCGGCGTGGTAAGGGATGCTCTTGGGGTCCACGCGGCTGTTGGCCTGGCCGAGGGCGGCGTAGATCAGCGCCTTGAAGAAGGCGTCGGCGCGGCCGCGCTGGGTGGCGCGCAGCAGCGAGTAGTGCTCAGACTCGTCGATCAGCACGGCGAGGCCGCCGTAGCCAAGCAGCGTTGCCAGCACGCTGATCGCGGTGAGCAGGTAGCAATACTGGCGCGCAACCTCGCCGCCCAGGTAGAGCCGGGGCGGGCGCTTAAGGCAGCTGCGCATCTCGGCGGTGGGCGCGCGGATCTGGCCGCTCAGCCAGAGCACGATCTCGTCGTGAGCCAGCTGGCTTGGGCAGTCCACCAGGGCGTTGAGCGCGGCGACAAGCGGGTCGTTCTGCTCACGCGGGCTGCGGGCTGCGAGCTGGGCCACGAGCTCGGGCCGCTCGCGGGCCTGGCGCAGCAGCGGGCCAAGGCCACGCGCGTCGCTGTCGGGGTAGCGCAGATTCTGGAGCAGCGCCTTGTAGATCTCGTTGGCCTTGCCGGGCGGCACCTCCACCAGATCGAGGCTGGCGGCGGCCACAAGGCAGTTCTCGCGCAGGGCGCGTCGGGCGGCCATCTCCACGAAGTGGCTCTTACCAAAGCCGTAGTCACCGATCACGGCCAGGGCGTCGCCGCCGCGCTCGCGCAGGCGGGCCAGGGCGCGATCAAGCGTCACCTGCTCGGCCTCCAGGCCAATCGTCAGCGTCTCCACGTCCTGCACCGGCACGATCCCGAGCCGCAGCGCCTCAAGCGTCTGGCGGGCGCGGAACTGGTCTGTCTCCAGCACGGGGGCACGAGCGGCGGGCGCGGCGGCCACGCTCTGGGCCTGCCAGGGGCTCGCCGACTCAGCCTCGAACTCGCGGGCGGGCAGGCGAAAGCGGCGGCCCGTGTCGAAGAGCACCTCGAACTCGAAGCCGCTCATGTAGGTTCTCAGCAGGCTGCCGGGGCCGAGGCGCGGGTGGACGACGCGGCGCGATGGCTGGGTGTCGATCTCGGCCATAGAGCTTCTTCTAATACGAGGGTACAGGGTACAGGGTACAGGGTACAGGGGGAGCGCAGCCGGACGCGCAATCTGCAATCTGCAATCTGCAATCTACCTAATACGGGCGCTGCTCGCTGTCGGCGAGGGCCATCAGCGTGTCGCTCTGGCCACGTATGGCGGCCACGGCGTAGGCCTCTTCCAGCGTGCGCTCGCCCTCCTCTTTCTGGCGGAACCACTCGGTGACGAGGGCCTTCACGAAGAGGCGGCGGTGGCTGATCGCCAGGAACGAGCCGCGCGCGGCGGCGGAGAGCGTGCTGATGTTCTGGGCCTGGATCTCCGGGTCGAGCTTGATGGCGTAAGCGCTCTCGAAGATCGGCAGCAGGCGGTAGCCGATCTGGGTGAGCAGCTCCTCATCGGGCACATCCAGGCGCTCCAGGTTGATCTGGGGGCTGAAGGGGTTGGCGCGCGAGAAGTAGCCGGGGGCCTGGATGCGCTGCTGGAGCGCCGGGTACTTGGGCACAATATCGTGGATGAAGGCGGGCGGCACGGCGTAGAGAAACATCGCGCCGGGCAGATCCTCGCGGCAGCGGTCGATCACCTCGCGCAGATTGTCGGTGGCCACCTTCTCGGAGCGACCACCCACGCTCAGCATGCGGTCGCCCTCATCGAACAGCAGCGCCAGGCCGGTGTAGCCGAGGGCGCGCACGGTCTGGCAGAGCGAGCGCAGCATCTTGAAGGCGTTGTTCTTGTTGATCTTCTCAGTTACGCCGATCGAGCGCAGGTCGCGCCCATCCTCGGGGCTCACCTCCTCGCCATGCAGCCAGCGCCCCAGCGACTCCTGGCGCAGCGCCTGGCCGCGCAGCAGCGCGTTGAGGTAGCCGAGCACGGCCTTCTGGAAGCTCAGGCTGTCGATCTGCGTGGTGGCGAGCGTCTGGAGCAGCGCGCGCACCTCGGAAAGCTCGGCGGCTGCGGCGTCCTCCAGATCAAGCCCGTTGGGGGCGGCGATACGGCGCAGCGTGCCTTCCAGAAAGCGCGTCAGGCCGCGCTCATCCTCGCCCAGGCTGCCAAGCTCGTGCCAGATAATGTTGGAGGCCACGGCGGCGTACACGCGGCGCTGGTCGTCGTAGGGGCTCTCTTTGGGGCTGAGATCCACCTTGCTCACGGCGAAGTTGCGCTCCCACGCCCGGTCGCGCACGCAGTAGAGGAAGTGGCTCTTGCCGCTGCCGTAGTCGCCCACCACCAGCTTAAAGACCGCGCCGCCATCGGCGAGGTAGGAGCCGAGGTAGTGGCTGTCGATGGCGTTGAGCAGCGACTCGTTGCCCACGTTGTAGTAGCTGACGCCCTTGGAGAGCGGCGTGCCCGACTGCCCGAGGGTCTCGATGATCTGGCGCGCGAGGCGCGGTTCAGGCAGCATAAGCCCTCGTACGGGCGTAGCATGCTACGCCCCTACTCGTCTCGGTCGAAGCTTAGATCGGCGATGTAGCGCCCAGCGTGGGCGTTGTCGCCCTCGACGATCCAGATACTCCGCTCGTCATTGTCGGTCTGCGATTTCGTGGCGACGTGGCCGAAGGCGCGCAGGCCCTTGTGCAGGAGAGGGCGGCGCCCCGTGAAGGCGAAGAAGTCGTGGGCGAACTGCGCGCGGCTGTAGTCGGCGAAGCTGCTCTTGCTCGGGGCGCTGCGAAAGACCTTGGGCTGGCGCAGCAGCACCATTTCGAGGTAGCACTCCACGATGTTGGCCCGCAGCTCGGTGCTGCCACGTCGGCGGCGCACGCTCTCCCAGGCGCTGTGGAGCAGCTCCACCCAGCGAGCGCCGTCCTCGTTGCGGCCCGTGATCTGCTTCAGCTCGCGCTGGTAGGCGCCCACCACAGCCTCGACGCTGAGCGGCACGCGCTTGTTCACCATGTTCTTGCCGTAGCTGAGCGTGGCCGAGCGGCCCACAAAGTTCGCATCGAGCTCGAACGGGCCGAGCTCGAACTCGGGCGGGCGCCCGCCGAGGCTCACACCCTGCTCGGCGAGGGCGTGGCGCAGGGCCAGGCCGAAGGTGTGGCCGAGGGCGCGCTGGCCTGTGTCTAGCTCCTGGGCGAGGCCGGACAGCAGCGCACGCAAGGCCGGGTCAGGGCGCCTGCCAGCCTGGAGTTGCTCGTAGGCCCGGCCAAGTTTGACCACGTCGGGCGTCTCGGCGCGCAAGGCGGCGAGGGCGTCTTTGAGGGCGGCGGCGGTGGCGGTGAGCGCCTTAGCCTCGCGGCGCAGCTCGGGCAGCAGCGGGTCCACGGCCTCGTCTTTTAGGCGCGAGGCGGCGAGGGCCTGCTGGGCCTGGGCGAGGGCGCCGTTGGCGCTGGGCTCGCCCTG
>JAYUYB010000061.1:0-2151 GCA_043752655.1 Chloroflexota bacterium | reverse complement strand
CAGCCTCGTCGAGCTCCAGGCTCACGCCAAGCTCGGCGAGCGTGGGCGTCCAGATTTGCTCGCCATAGGTGAGCGTAACAGGCTGGGCGAGGAAGGGGCCGAAGCGATCTTGCAAGCTGGTGCGGGCCGAGTCGGGGGTGAGCTCGCCCACGGCCACGCCGCGAATGCTCACGTTCGGGTAGATCTTGCCAGCGTAGCTGCGATCAAGCGCATAGAGCCCGGCGCTTACCGCGACCACGACGAGGAGCAACAGGCCGACCAAGGTGGTCCAAAGCCAGCGGGCACGGCTGCGCGGGGCGCGTGCGCTGGGCGGGGGACGCTGGGCGTGCTCAGGCCGGGAGCGCTCCACGGGCCAGTCCGCAGCATCGGGGACCGACGATAGCCTGTAGTTTGTTTGCTTGCTGTGACCAGCCGATGACCCAAGGGGCGAGGAGTGCTCAACCGACACCAGGACCTCCTGAAAAGCCGCAATGTGGGCAAGATGCCATAGAAACTATAGCTGCCCGGGCATACCATGTCAATGACGTTTTGCTGAAGAAGACGCCATAGCTCGCGTCCTTTTCAGCAAGGGGCGTGCCAGCTTACACGGCTTCGTGGGCGCCATTGAGGCAGCGGACGGCTGCATCGCAGAGGATTGCCACGCCCTGAGGCAGGCAGGCCTCATCGATATCGAAGCGCGGGTTGTGGTGCGGGAAGTTAAAGCCCTGCGCATCGCTGCGGGCGCCAATGAAGAAGAAGCTGCCGGGCACACGCGCCAGCACCGCCGAGAAATCCTCGCCGCCGGTAGTGCGGTAGGTGGTGTCAATCTTGTCGTCGCCGAGCACCGCAGCGACCGCCGCGTGCAGCACGGCGGTGGGGCGCGGGGCGTTGACTGTGGCGTCCACGCCCATGCGCAGCTGCACCTCGGCTGTGGCGCCCAGGGTTGTGGCGATGCCCTCGCAGACCTCGCGCACGCGGCGGTGCAGGAGCTCGCGCACCTCGGGGCTGAAGCTGCGGATAGTGCCGCGCAGCTCGGCCGTCTCGGCGATCACGTTGCCAGCCTCGCCGGCGTGGAGCGCGCCCACCGTGACCACGCCCGGCTCCTCGGGGTTCACGTTGCGGGCCACAATCGTCTGGAGGGCCACGACGATCTGGGCGGCCACAAGCACAGCGTCGATGGTCTGCTCTGGGTGGGCGCCGTGGCCGCCACGGCCATGGACCACAACGCGAAAGCTGTCGGAGGCGGCCATCATCGCGCCGGAGCGCACCACGGCGGTGCCGAGGTCGTGGGTAGACGAGACATGCAGGCCGAGGGCGACATCGGGGCGCGGGTTTTGGAGCAGGCCGTCGTCGATCATGGCGAAGGCGCCGCCGAGCCCCTCCTCGGCGGGCTGAAACATCAGCTTGATCGTACCGGGGAGCTGCTCGCGATGGCGCATGAGCAGGGTAGCCACGCCGATCCCGACGGCGGTGTGGGCGTCGTGGCCGCAGGCGTGCATCACGCCGGGGGTGATGGAGCGGTAGGGGACATCGTTCTGCTCCTGGATGGGCAGGGCATCCATGTCGAAGCGCAGCAGCACGGTGCGGTCGCCGGGGAGGCCGCCCTGGAGCAGGGCGACAACGCCAGTTTTGCCGACGCCGCGCTGCACCTCGTAGCCGAGGGCGTCGAGGCGCTCGGCCACGAGGTGCGAGGTGCGAAACTCCTGAAAGCCAAGCTCGGGGTGCATGTGCAGATCGCGGCGGAGCGCCACCAGATCGTCGCGGAGGGCCTCGGCCTCGGCCAGGAAGGGGGCTTGCATGGTCCTCTCCTCTGTGTAGCAGTATATTGGACAAGTCCAGTATACCAGAAGCTCATGAAAACGTCTGTGTGCCGGGCAATTTGTCCGCAGATGACGCAGATTTTCGGAGCATTTTGGGGCGAAGCCAAGGGCGTCTCGATGTGGTAAAGTAGCGTACCATGAGTGCAAATATTGCCCGCCACTTGCCGCAGATGGCCCGCGAGCGGCCTGAGCAGACCGCCATCGTGAAGGGCGAGGGCCACGACCGTGCGGGGCAGCCGATCTACCGGCGCCTGAGCTTCGCCGAGCTGAACCGGGTGAGCGACCGCTACGCCTGGGGCCTGAGCGCCAGCGGGATCGGGCGGGGCACGCGGGTGCTCTCGATGGTGCCCGC
>JAYUYB010000060.1:0-5577 GCA_043752655.1 Chloroflexota bacterium | reverse complement strand
CTGGTGCTGCCTGCGATAGAAGACACGCTCAGCGGCAGCTCCTCTCGTGGACCGCAGGGTATCGCGAATGGCCTCAAGCCCGATGTGAGCGCGCCTGGCGCAGGCATATTCTCGACCGACAGCGGCGCTGGCACCCAGGGCAAGAGCCTGACCGGCACCTCGATGGCGGCGCCGCATGTGGCCGGCATGATGGCCCTGCTGCGCCAGCAGCGCCCCGGCTGGAGCGTGGCCGACTTGAAGGCCCTGGTGATGAATACAGCTGTCCATGATATCTTTGCAGGCCCCAGCCAGGCTCTGCCGAAGTACGGACCGGCGCGGGTTGGGGCGGGTCGGGTTGATGTGCCGGCCGCTGTGGCAGGCCAGGTGATCGCCTACAACAGCGCGCAGCCCGAGCAGGTCAGCGTATCGTTTGGCGCGCTGCAGGTCCTCGGCAGCAGCACGCTCACTCGGACTGTGACCGTGCAAAACTTTGGGGCGAGCGCCCAGAGCTACGCCGTGAGCTACGACGCGCGCACCGACATCCCCGGCGTGAGTTACGGCTTCCCCGACGGCGCCAATCTCACTGTGCCCGCTGGTGGAACCGCCAGCTTCCGCGTGGTGCTGCGCGCCACGGCGGACGACATGCGCCACGTGCGCGACAGCACGGTGGCGGGTCAGCAGGCCGGCAACCCGCGCCACTGGCTGAGCGAGGAGAGTGGCCTGATCCTGCTGACGCCAAGCAGCGGCCTCGCGCTGCGCGTGCCGGTCTACGCGACCGCCCGGCCGGCCACCGATCTCCATAGCACGCTGCCGACCCTGAGCTTCAGCGGGCCGACAGCCTCGGCCAGCATCACCCTCACGGGCACGGCGCTGCGCGATTATAACAGCGCCGTCTACCCCGCCGAGCAGGTTGCGGTCGTGTCGCCCCTGGAGCTGCAATACACCAGCCCCGCCACAACCACCGCAGGCCTGAGCAACGCCGACCTGCGCTATGTCGGCGTCGGCTCCGACGCGCGCGTGCGGGCCGCGCAGGGCCAGCTCCTCAGCGGCACCAGGCTGTTCTTCGGCGTGGCCACCCACGGCGACTGGACGACCCCGGCGAGCGAGCTTCAGTTTGTCGTCTACATCGACCGTGATCGCGACGGCACGGATGACGTGAGCCTGTTCACGGCACGCCTGCTCGCAAGCGGCAACAACACCGACGTTTTTGTCGCTGCGGTGTCGGGCCAGACACCCGCATTCCTCAACAACGTCTCGGCCGGCATTGATACGGCGGTGTTCAACAACAGCGTGCTCGTGATGCCAGTGAGCGCGTCGCAGCTGGGGCTCGATATGAGCGGCGCCACGGCGCGCTTCAACTACCGCATTGAAAGCTCCCGCAGCCGCTTTGGCGTGGTGGACAGCACGCCAACCCTGACCTACGACGCCCGCAACCCCGGCCTCGACTTCTCGAACAGCGAGCTCGACAACGTGAGCTGGACGATCAACAGCGGGGACGCACTGCCCGTAAGCTTCGACCAGGCCGCCTACCAGGCCAACGCCTCGCAGGGGGCGCTGCTGCTGCACCACTTTGGCCGCAGCGGCACGCGAGCCGAGGTGCTGCCCGCAGGGCTCGCCCAGAGCGTGAGCTTTACCCCGCCCACCAGCAAGACCTACGGCGACGCGCCATTCAGCGTGAGCGCCAGCGCCAGCTCCGCGCTCACCATCACGCTGCGCAGCGACAGCCCCGGCGTCTGCGGGGTCGCAGGCGGCACCGTAACGATCCTGGGCGCGGGCCAGTGTCTGCTCACGGCCAGCCAGGCCGGCGACGCGGGCTATGTCCCGGCGTCCAGCAGCGCGACGATCACGGTGGCGCAGGCGGCGCTCACGATCACGGCGAACAGCACCACGCGCGTGGCGGGCAGGCCAAACCCAAGCTTCACGGCAAGCTTCGTCGGCTTTGTGAACGGCGATAGCGCGGCCAACCTCGACACAGCGGTGAGCCTGAGTAGTAGCGCTATGCAGCTGAGCAAGCCGGGGAGCTACCCGATCAGCGCTGCGGGCGCCGCCGACGCCAACTACGCCATCACGCACCAGGGCGGCACCCTGACGATCACCGGCAGCCTGAGCTACCTGCCGCTGCTCAGGCGATAGCCGTGGCTCGCCACAGTAATGTCTCTGGATAGAGCGTGGGGGCGCCCCTTGTGGGCGCCCTCTTCGATCCGCTCGCGACCCGAGCTACTCGCCCTCCAAAATCTCCGGCACGAGATTCGGCGGCAGCGTGAGCGGCAGCTCCTCGGGGTGCTGGCGCAGCAGGTCGTGGCGGATCTGGGCCATCTCCACCAGGTGGCCGCGCTCGTGCTCGATCACCCAGTTGCCCTGGTGGGTGAGGGGGATGGTGCCGAAGACCGTGTGGTAGGCCGTGCGATGCCAGGCGGCGGCGGTGAGGCCGCGCAGCAGGCTCAAGCTCTGCTGGCGGCTGGCGGCAAAGGCTTCAAGCAATTCGGTGATCGGCTGGGCGCGGTAAATGCTTGCCCTGGCCAGGGTGGGCGGGTGGCCGCTCGGCAGGGTTGGGCTCTCGGTCTCCAGGATGAGCCAGGCCCGCTCGCGGAAGACCACGTCCATATCGGTGAGGTGGCCGACAAGCTCCTTCAGCGAGTGGCCGCCGACAGGGCTGGCAAGCAGCTCATCGTCGAGGTCGGCCACCAGTGAGTGCAGCGTGGCGATGGCCTGGTCGAGCCGACGCACGATCGTCTGGGGGCCGTGGGTGCCCATAGCCTCGGCGGCCCGGAAGCTGAGGAAGCCCTCGATCACCGTGCCGCAGATGGCGCAGAACGTGGGCGGGTCGCCCTCCATCAGCTCGCCGCAGCTCCCGCAGACATACAGATCGCCAAGCTCGCTGGCCGTAAGATCGCGGGCCTCGGCGAGCGCGTGGGCGGCCCGGCTCATCAGCTCACGGGAGAGCGAGGTGGTGCCGGTGACGGGGCCGGTGGCGATCGTTGCGGGCTCGAGGCCGGCGAGGGCGCGCTCGATGTTGGCGGCGGTCTTGCCTACCTCGCCGAGGGCGTGAAAGGCGCGCTCGGCGCGGATGCGCTTCACGCTGCTCGCCGCCTCCAGCAGCCGGGCGACGTTGTAGCGGCGCTCGCGGCGGGCCTGGCTGGCCCAGGCGTGGTAGGCGGTATGGCCGAGACTCGCGCTACAAAGCAGGCGTCGGTCCTCGTGCTCGTCGCTGCTCATACTGCTGCCTGGTGCTGCACAAGCTCAACTAGCACGCCCTGGGCGCCGGCACGAGGATGCACAAAGGCGATCAGGCTGTTGTGGATGCCGGGGCGGGGCGCCGTGTCGATCAGCGGCACGCCACGGGCGGTGAGCTCGGCCAGGGCGGCGTGAATATCGTCTACCCGGTAGGCAATGTGGTGCATGCCGGGGCCATGCTCGCTGAGAAAGCGCGCAAAGCTGGCCGCCTCCGAGGTAGGGGCGATCAGCTCAAGCAGTGTCTCGCCAAGGTGGGCGACGGCGACCACGGCATGGCGCTCGGGCAGGTCGATGCGCTCCCACTGCTCCAGCCCGAAGGCGGCGCGGTAGAAGGCGACTGCCTGCTCCAGATCGGCGACGACAAAGCCGATATGATCGATGACAGAAAACATTGACGCTCCTGCGCGGCGCTCTGGCCCAGCCAGCCGAGCCTCGTTTCGGTCGGGGCGGGCCTAATCGGCGGCGAGCACTAGCTCGGCCTCCTCAGGCTCGGGGCTGGCGGCATCCCACTCCTGGTAGCCTGTCTCGTAGGCGTCGACGCCCATCAGCTCTGCTGCGATGTAGGCGGCTGTCTGCGGCGAGATGCGCCCGTTCTCAAGGCCCTGCTCGAGGGCGGCAAGTAGCTCGAACCGATCCATACGCTTCGTGTCTCCATATGCGTGCTTTTGGCGATACGGGGCCACAGCGACCCGCGCCAAAGCTGGTCAAGAACGCTCAGTATAATACTGGCTGTGCCAAATTCTCGCAAGCGTGGGCCCTGGGGCTAGGGCTACAGCTGCCTGGACGCCCGAGCCATTTGGACCACGAAGCCGCGAACCACCGCGAACCCGGCCACACGCCTGCGATTTCACGTTCGCGCCCTTCGTACTCGTTCGCGCCGTTCGCGGTCCAGACGGCTTGGAGCACACTGCACCCGCGCATGAACTTGACGTAGTCCTACCCTTGCGACCATGACGTAGCCCTAGGAAGTCTGCGTCATCTGCGGATAAATGTCTGGCGCGTGGTAAAATACGCGCTATCTCGCGTCGTATGAGGTGAACTTGTGCTGATCGGTCTCTCCGCACGCAGCTTTAGCTACCGCTGTGGGCTCATCGGGCGCGACACGGCCCGGGTTGTATCCCACCCGTTCGTAGTTGATGACCTGATCGCCCTGGCCGCCCGCGCTGGCCTGCACAGCGTCGAGCTGCCCGTAACGATGCTGCCCGACCCAGCCCCCCACACGCTTGCTGCACTGCGTGAGCAGCTGCGCGGCGCTGGCCTCACTCCTGTGTTGGGCACGCATGTCGCCGATGTGGCTGTGCTCGAGGCCGCCATCCCCATCGCCGCCGCCATCGGCGCCAGCGTGGTCCGCACCGTTGCCAGCCCCGTGATGGAGGGCAACCGTGGCGCCTTCGCCCAGGACTGGTCTGGCTACCTGGAGAGTGTGATCGCCCGCCTGCGCGCGGTGCGCCCCCTCGCCGAGGCCCACGGCGTTACGGTCGCTGTCGAGAATCATCAAGATCTCACCGCCGACGATCTGCTATACCTCGTTGCCGAGGTTGGCGGCGACTGCATCGGCGTCACCTTCGACCCAGTGAACGCCCTGGTGGTCGCCGAGGATCCTTTCGTGGTCCTGCCCCGCCTCGCGCCCTACGTGCGTAACCTCCACCTCTCCGACTACCTCGCCTACCCTTCCCGCGAGGGCTACCGCCTGGTGCGCCGCGCCCTCGGCGAGGGCGACTTGAACCTGCGCCGCCTGATCGAGCTCATCGAGGCCCAGTTGCCCGGCGTCCCCTGCCAGATCGAGCTGGTGGGCTACAGCGCCCGCCATGTGCGCCTGCTCAACGACGCCTGGTGGCGCGGCTATCCACCCCGCGATATCCGCGACCTGCTGCCCATCCTGCGCGAGTTCGCCGCTCCCTCACGCACCTACGACGACGACTGGCGCACGCCTTGGGAGCGCGGCGCCGCCGAGGGCCAGATCAGCCTCCACGAGGACCAGCAGTTCGCCGCTAGCGTCGGCTATCTGCGCAGCGTCGGCCTCCTCCCCCGGCTCTAAAGCAAGCGTCCCAGCCACGTTACGGGTTTCATCGCTTGCTGGAGCCTAGCCCCATGCGGCGCCCCTGTCCCCTGTTCCCTGTTTCCTGCCTAAGCCGAGAATGCAGGACTCAATTCCTACACCCCCCTCTACCATCTCTTTACATATCGTGCTAGAATAGCGGCGCGTACTACTGCTACGATTCGTTCACACCAAATCGAGCCGCGCCCGATTCTACAGCCGCCGCGCTGTCTGCGGCGTAAGGAGTTCCCGATGTATCCGCGCAGGCATTTGCTGCCCCTGCTGTCGGCCCTCGCCCTGCTCCTTGCGCCGTTTGCGCTTGCGCC
>JAYUYB010000059.1:0-5580 GCA_043752655.1 Chloroflexota bacterium | reverse complement strand
TGGCGAAGGTGATGCTCGCCACCGGCATGATCGTGGTGTACGGCTACTTCATGGATGTGTGGGCCGCGTTCTACAGCGGCAACACCTACGAGGAGTTCCTGCTCTACAATCGCCTGAACGGCCCGAGCGCCTGGGCCTACTTCGGCCTGCTCTTCTGCAACGCGTTGGCCATTCAGCCGCTCTGGTTTAAGCGCGTGCGCCAGAATATCCCGGCCCTGATCATCATCTCGCTGCTGGTGAGCGTGGGCATGTGGCTGGAGCGCTATGTGATCATCGTGATCTCGCTACAGCGCGACTTCCTGCCCTCCTCGTGGGATGTCTACAACCCCACGATCTGGGACTGGTCGCTTTACCTGGGCACCTTTGGCCTCTTCTTCACGCTACTCTTCCTGTTCATCCGCCTGCTCCCGATGATCAATATCTTCGAGATGCGGCTGTTCCAGTACCAGGAGAACGAGCGTACCAAGCGGCAGGCGGGCCACGGCCAGGAGGATGGCGACCAGGGCGGCACCGGACGCGATATTATCTCCGGTAAAAGCGACCCGAGCGCCGCGAGCGCCGATTAATAACGATCCCGCAGGGGCGCCCCTCGTGGCCGCCCTCCGATCGGGGAGACCAGATTTATGCAAAACCGCGTAGCCACCGAGATCTACGGCCTGATGGCCGAGTTCCAGACCCCAGAGGGCCTGGTTGCGGCCACCCACCACGTGAAGGAGGCCGGCTACAGCCGCCTCGACACCTTCACGCCCTTCCCGATCGAGGAGCTGATCGAGGATGTCGCCCCCGGCGACACCGGCGTGCCGCGCCTCGTGCTGATTATGGGCATTATTGGGGCGCTCTCCGGCTTCATCCTGCAATATGTCGGCAATATCCTCGACTACCCGCTGAATATTGGCGGGCGCCCGCTCGATATCACCAACTGGCCCTCGATGATCCCGATCACCTTCGAGCTGGGCATTCTGTTTGCGGCCTTCACCGCTGCGGGCGCCATGGTGGTGCTCAACGGCCTGCCCCGGCCCTACCACCCGGTCTTCAATGTGCCTCGCTTCGAGCGCGCCTCGCAGGATGGCTTCTTCCTGTGCGTGGAGGCGGTTGACCCGCTTTTCGACCGCGCCCAGACCTCGCAGCTCCTGCGCAGCCTCGGCCCGCTCCAGGTGAACGAGATCGCTCACTAGAGAGACCCCCGATGCAGACGCACCGCTCACGCTTCCTGACGCGCTTTGTTCGCTATAGCTGGGTGGTCTTGCTGGTGGCGCTGCTCGCCGCTTGCCACCAGGATATGTACAACCAGCCCAAGGTGCAGACCTACGAGCCCAGCACGTTCTTCGCCGATGGCCGTGGCTCGCGCCCGAATGTGCCGGGCGCCGTTGCGGTTGGCGCCGCGCAGACTGACACGTATCTCTACACGGGCCTGGTAGATGGCGCCGAGGGCGATGTGATGCCCTTCGCCGTAAGCCGCGAGCTGCTTGAGCGCGGCCAGCAGCAGTACGATATCTGGTGCTCCGTGTGCCACGGCGAGGCCGGCTACGGCCAGAGCATGGTGGCCGAGCGCGGCGGGATCGTGCCTGCTAACTTCCATCAGGAGCGCCTGGTGCAGGCCCCCATCGGCCACTTCTTCAACGTGATCACCAACGGGGTCTACCGGGGCGACGCGAATAATGGCGGCTACCAGTCGATGTACGGGTACGCCTCACGCGTGAGCGCCGAGGATCGCTGGGCGATCGCAGCCTACATGCGCGCCCTGCAGCTCAGCCAGAACGCGACGCTCGATGACGTGCCCGCCGAGAATCGGGCCAGCGTGCAGTAGGGGCATGCCGCAGCAGCATGGCCTGCGGCGCTAGAAAGTAGTGCGAGATGGCGACAACGACCCTTCCACGAAGCCAGGTTCCACAGCTTAGCCGCCTGCAGCTGGTTGGCATCGGCGCGGCCCTGCTTGGCTTCGCCCTCCTGGGCGCAGGCTGGTTCATCGCGAGCCCGCTGCAGTTCGCGCAATCCTACATCTTCGGCTTCTACTTCACTATGGCTTTCCCGCTAGGTTGCCTGGGCTTCCTGATGCTCCAGCACCTTACCGGCGGCGCCTGGGGCGTGATGGTGCGGCGCATGCTCGAGGCCGGCGCCATCACCATGCCGATCTTCTTTCTGCTCAGCATCCCGGTGATTATGGTGGCGTACAACAGCTTCGGCTTCGAGCACGCCATCTACCACTGGGCCGACCCAGCGTTTATTACGCCGGGCTCGCCAGAGTTCGACCCGATCATCGCGCACAAGGTGCCCTGGATGAGCCCGCTCTGGTTTGCGGGCCGCATGGTGATCTATTTCGTGGTCTGGAGCACGCTCGCCCTGCTGCTGCGCAGCTGGTCGCTCCAGCAGGATCGCGCACAGGACGGTGTGCCCCTTCAGACCCGTATGCGCATGCTCAGCGGCATTGGCATCGCCCTGTTCGTGATCACTGTAACCTTCTTCGCCTTCGATGTTGGTATGTCGCTGGACGCCCACTGGTTCTCCACCATGTACGGCGCCCACTACATGCAGAACACTGGCCTGACGGTGCTGGCCTTTCTGCTGCTCGCCCTCACCCAGGTGCGGCGCACGCCGATCTTCCAGCAGTATGTGCCGGTGAAGCCCATCCACGACCTCGGCAAGCTGCTGCTCGCCTTCGTCATCCTCTGGACATACCTCTCCTTCGGGCAGTACGTGATTGTCTGGGCCGGCGATGTGGCCGAGTTTGTGCCCTGGTATATCAAGCGCGAGCAGGGCGGCTGGATCTGGTTTGTGTTCGCCCTGATGGGTATCGCCTTCTTTGCCCCGTTCTTTATGCTCCTTGGCCGCAAGCCAAAGCGTAACCTGAACTATCTGGCGGGCGTGGCCGGCCTGGTGCTTCTCATGCGCTTCATCGATATGTTCTGGATCATCCTGCCGGAGTTCCACGAGACGGCACTGGGCGCTGCTACCACCTTCACCAACTTCGCCGCGCCGCTCGGGCTGTTCGGGATCTTTCTGGCCGCATGGTGCTGGAGCATGCAGCGGGCCTCGCTGCTGCCCATGAACGCCCCGCAGATGGACGCACTCGCCGCCGCCGCCGGAGGTCACCACTAAATGAGCTACCGCTACGGCAACCGCCCCACCCCGACTCAGGCGCCCGTGAGCATGCGCAGGATCATGACGGGCATGCTGATCGGCTTTGTGGTGGTGACCCTGCTGATCTTCCTGGCGGGCCGTGTGCCCTTTACACCCACGCCTTCGCCGCTTGATCCGGCGACGACCTACCGCCAGTACGTCGACGCCGCCCGCGCCAAGCTTGGCAGCTACGCGCGCACCCCCGATGGCCGCATCCAGATCCCGATTGACCGGGCGATGGATCTGCTCGTCGAGCGCGGCCTGCCCACGCGGGATAACCCGAGTGCTACGCCGTAATTTAGACAGGGAGAATCGCTTGCGGCGCTCGCTCGGGAGACAAGGAGACAAGGAGCGCCTATCGGTGGCAAAGGGCTGTCTCCTTGTCTCCTTGTCTCCTTGTCTCCTTTGTCTCCTTGTCTCCTTTGTCAGCCCCTGACGTAGCGTATCCCCTCCTGCTCCTTCCGCCATACTAACCCCCGCGCAACCAATAGATCGAGGTGCGCAATCGTCTCGGCAACGGCGAAGCGCATCTCGTGGGGCGTGTAGCGCTCGAAGGGGAAGACGCGCTCGGCCACCGCGTAGGCTGTGGCGCCCGCGCCCGCCACGGCCAGCATCGCTGCCAGGCGCTCCTCGTGGTGGCGGCGCAGCTGCGCGATTCGGTCGCTCCAGGCGCTGATCGGCGCCCGGTGGCCGGGCAGGGCCAGGCGCACAGGCAGCCGCTCCAGCTGCGCCAGCGAGGCCAGGTAGCGCCCCAGCGGGTTCGGCTCGCTGCTGGGCCATACCCCGATATGCGGCGTGATCTGCATCAGCACCTGGTCGCCGCTGAAGAGCAGCCCGTCGGCCTCGTCGTAGAGCAGCAGCTGCCCGTCGCTGTGGCCTGGCGCATGGATGGCCGTGAGGCGGCGGCCACCAAGCTCCAGGGTGGCGCCAGGCAGCAGCGGCGTGAGCATGGGGAGCGGCAGCGTGGCGGCGCGCAGCGCGGCCATCGTCTCCACAATGGTGGCGTTGACAAGGGCTGGCGTGCCGTGGGCGGCGAACAGCGCGGCCATCGGCTCGGGCGCATCGGGCGGCTGGCCCCAGCTGCTGGCCGCCAGCTCGGCCTCGCGCGGGGCGATCAGCACGGGCGCGCCGCTGAGCGCCTGGAGCCAGCCGGCCATGCCGAAGTGATCCGGGTGGTGGTGGGTCAGCACGATGCGGCTGATCGCCTGGGGCGCCACGCCAAGCTCGGAAAAGGCGGCGCGCCACCCGGCCTCGCCGGCCTCGGTGTGTAGGCCGCTGTCGATCACCGCCCAGCCGTCGCCGTCGCGCAGCAGGTAGCAGTTCACGCTACGCAGAGCAAAGGGCAGGGGCAGCGGTACAAGGAAGATATCGCGGGCAACTTCGCTGAGAGGCATGCTGGCGCTCCGGTGCATGTAGATTCTGCGCGAGAGTATAGCACCTGCGGGGGGTATGCTAGAATGGCGCGGGGCGGTAGCGCCCACACATACTGTACGTAACAGAACAGAGCAAACCCAATGTCAACCCATCCCGATACCGAGCGCCCCCCTGTGGGCGTCCCGCCCCGCTGGCTCCTGCCCGCCCTGGTCGGCGCCCTGCTCGCCCTCGCCGGGGTGCTCGCCCTGGTGCTCACAAACGGGTTGGCCCCCGCCGCCCAGGCGCCTGTAGCTGTGGTGCCCACCGCCCAAGCGCCCGCTCCGGCGTCTGCCCCAGACGCAGCGGCCCAGGCGCCGCCCGATGCCCACAGTGGGATCGACCCCAACGGCCCGAAGATCGAGCAGATCGCCGTGGCCGACGCGCGGGCCCGCCTCGACGCTGGCAGCGCGATCTTCATCGATATGCGCGCGGGCAGCGACTACGCTGCGGGCCACATCCCTGGCGCGCTCACGATCACCTCACGCGATCTAGAGACGCGCCTCCAGGCGCTGCCCGAGGGCGCGGTGATCATCGCCTACGGCGACGCCACGCGCCCCGACTCCGGCCAGCGCGGCGCTCAGATCTTCATAGAGCTCGGCTACCCCACGGTCATCGCCATGGAGGGCGGCTTCCAGGACTGGCAGGCCGCCGGCCACCCCGTCGAGGCCAGCCTATGATCGATCTGCATATTCATACCACCGCCACGCCCCATCACTCCAGCTGGGCGCCCGAGGCCCTGGCCAGCGCCGCCGCCGCCGCCGGTCTCCACGTGATCGCCGCCACCGACCATAACAGCACCGCCAGTGTGCAGGCGCTCCAGGCAGCAGGCGCCCGCCACGGCGTGCGGGTGGTGAGCGGGGTGGAGCTCGACAGCGCCTTCGGCGGCAAGCTCTGGCACACGCTTGTCTACGGCGCCGACCCCGTGGCGCCCGCGCTGCTCGCCCTGTGCGCGGCCGTGTTCGAGCGCAACGCCGCCGACGCCCGCCGCATCATAGACGAGCTGCCCGCCCAGCGTTTTCGGCTCGTGGGACTCGACGCCCTTGGCCGCGC
>JAYUYB010000058.1:0-2155 GCA_043752655.1 Chloroflexota bacterium | reverse complement strand
TTGCTCATGTTGTCAAGAGGGTTGCGCATGGAGTCTGATAACGGGCCGGGCATGCGGCGCAGCCCGCGCCAGGAGCGAGGGCGGCAGCGCGTTGCGCGCATTCTGGACGCCGCCGAGGCACTTTTCGGCGCCGAGGGCTACGAGGCGGCGACAACGAACGAGATCGCCGCCAGGGCGGGGGTGCCGATCGGCTCGCTCTACCAGTTTTTTTCGAACAAGGAGGCGATCCTGCACAGCGTAGCCGCGCGCTATCGTGAGGCGGCAGGCGCAGCGTTAAGCGCGGCCCTCACCCCGGACGCAGCGACGCTACCCGTGGCAGCTCTGGCGGAACGTCTGCTGATCGGCATGGTGAGCTTTGGCAGCGAGCGGCTAGGCTTCACCCGCATCGTGCTCCAGACGGGGGCGAACGAGCCCCTGGCCGCAGCGGCGGCTGGGATCATGGCCGACGCCACCGACCACCTTGCAGCCTTGCTCGCCATCCGGCTGCCCCAGCTGCCACCCGACCAGCCGCAGCGCGCCGCCCGTGTGGCGCTCACGGCGGTGATGGCGCTGCTCGGCCTGATAACAGCGGAGAAAGCCCTTGGGCCGTCTCATAGCGAGGCGTTGCTGGCTGAGACTCACAGCCTGCTTGCGGCCTATCTGGGGGCCTTGGAAGTGCGCGCGGCAGGTGCGCCTGAGAAGTGATGGTACAATAGGGTAGGTGTTCTGAGGAAGCGGAGCGGAGCAGAACTGGCCCTATGCCGATCGCCTACCAGGAGCAGGCCCAGCTGATATGTCCCGCCTGCGGCGCCGACTTTGCGGCGTCGATCTGGCTGATTCTCGATGCGCAGGAGCAGCCAGAAGCCGTTGCAGCGCTGCGCAGCGATAAGCTGAACATTGTGGCCTGCCCACACTGCGGCAACAGCGGCCCCGCCGGAGCCCCGCTGCTCTACCACGATGGTCTCGCCCGCCTCGTGCTCTTCGCGCCCGCGCCCGGCAGCGCCGAGCACGAGTGGCGCGAGCAGGCGCGCGAGCTGCACGCGGTGCTCGTTGGCTCCATCCCCGAGGAGCAGCGCCGCCCCTACCTCGCCGATGTGGACATCACCCAGGATCTGGCTGGGATCGCGCATCGCCTGCGGAAGCTGGAGCGCCGCCAGGGGAGACAGGGAGGCAGGGAAACAGGGGACACTCCAGCTCCAAAGGTAGCCGCTCCTGGTCTCCCTGTCTCCAGCGCAAGCGAAGCGAGCGCGGTCTCCGGCGCGAGCGAGCAGCGCGAGCAAGCCCCGCCCCTCCTCGTCGCCGTCGAGGCGATGCTCGCTGCGAACACGCCTGAGGAGCTCGACCGGGCGCTGGTGGAATTTCCTATGTTGCTCGACGTTTCCACCGACGCGACGCTCGCCCAGCTGGCTGAGGTGGCCGTGGAGCAGCGCGCCTTCGAGGTGGCCGAGAGCCTGGGCCGCGCCCGCGAGCTGCTTGCCCACACGGGCGCCGCCGTGGCCGCCGAGCCGACTGCCCGTGCGCTCGCCCCCGCGCTGGCCGTCACTACGCTGCCAGAGCCCGCCCTCCAGGCGCTGCTTCAGGCCCAGAGCGGCGCGGAGCTGGCCGCCGTGGCGGAGATCCACCCGCTGCTGCTGCGCCCCGAGGCCGACGCGCTGCTGGCCGAGCGCGTGAACCAGGCTCTGGACGACGGCAACGAGCGGATGGCCCAGGCGCTGGAGGAGCGCCGCGAGGTGCTGGCGCAGCTGCGCACCACGCTCGCCCAAGCTCCTTCAGCCGATGCGCCCACCATTGATGAGGCCATCGAGGCGCTGCTGATCGCCGAGGGCGAAGATGCTATGGCCGAGGTGATCGACCGCTACCCGGTGCTGCTGGAGGAGGTTGTGGGCCAGGCGCTCTGGCAGTTTGCGGCCGAGGCCCGCGCCAATGGCGACGAGGAGCTGGCCCGCTACGCTGTGGAGTGCCGCGAGATGCTGCGCCGCGTCCGCGAGGAGCTGGAGGACTAGATGCTGAAACGTACCCCGCTCTATGCTGCCCATCTTACCGCAGGCGCGCGCATGGTGGAGTTTGGCGGCTGGGAGATGCCCGTGCAGTACAGCGGGATCGTCGACGAACACAACGCGGTGCGCCACAACGCGGGCCTGTTCGATATCAGCCACATGGGCCGCTTTATGGTGCG
>JAYUYB010000057.1:0-5587 GCA_043752655.1 Chloroflexota bacterium | reverse complement strand
TCGCCGATGCCTGGAGTATAACATGGGGCGAGAATTGCACAGGGCTACGTCATGGTCGGCAGGCGGGCGCGTGAACGCGCGCCGTGGGGGCGCGGTGCGCCGGGCGCCCGCGCAGGCGGGCGCGTCCGGACGCGTCGGCGCAGGCCGACGCTTGGCCGCAGGCCCGGCCGACGCGGTTTCAACCGCCGTGTTCTGGCAACACCGCCGACGATGACGCAGCCCCAAGAATTGCACGCCCCCGCTTGACAAGGGCGCCCGAGCCTGATATTTTGTAAGTACACTATACTAACTATTAAGGAATGCAGGTGTAGCATGAGCACGCTGCTGGAACAAGAGATCCTGAGCCAGCCGGAGGTGCTTGCCGGGCTGCTCGACAAGGAGCTGCCACGCGTGCAGCGCATTGTGGCGGAACTGCCGGGCTTCAGCCACGCTATAATCGCGGCACGCGGCACCTCGGATCACGCGGCGACCTACGCGCAGTATGCATGGGGCGCCCTCGCACGCCGCCCGGTGGCCCTGGCCACGCCCTCCCTGCATACGCTCTACCATGCCCCGCCGCGCCTGGATGGCGCCCTGGTGGTGGGCGTCTCGCAGTCGGGCCAGTCGCCCGACATTGTGAGCGTGGTCGAGGAGGGGCGCCGCCAGGGCCGGCCCACGCTAGCGATCACCAACGACGGCAGCTCGCCCCTAGCTGCGGCGGCCGATTATGTGATCGAGCTACACGCTGGGGCCGAGCGCAGTGTGGCGGCGACCAAGACCTACACGGCGCAGCTGGCGGTGATGGCGCTGCTGGCGGCGGCCTGGAGCGGCGAGCAGGCGCGGCTGGACGAGCTACAGCGGCTGCCGGGGGCGTTGGCGGCTACACTGCAAGGGGCGACGATCGTGGGGCCGCGCGCGGAGCGCTATCGCTACATGGAGCAGTGTGTGGTGATCGGACGGGGCTACAACTATCCTACAGCGCTGGAGCTGGCCCTCAAGCTCAAGGAGCTTACCTACGTGATGGCCGACGCCTACTCGTCGGCCGACTTTCGCCACGGCCCGATCGCCACGATCACCCAGGGCATGCCCGCGCTGCTGATCATGCCGACAGGCGCCACCTTCGCCGATATGCTCGATCTGGCGCACGAGCTGCGCGCGCGTGGCGCCGAGCTGATCATCTGTAGCGACGCCCCAGAGGCCCAGGCCCTCGCCACCACCGTGCTGCCCCTGGCGGGTGCGCTGCCAGAGTGGCTGAGCCCTGTGGCCGCCATCGTGCCCGGCCAGCTCCTGGCCCTGCACCTCGCCCTGGCGCGCGGCCTGGCGCCAGACCAGCCGCGCGGGCTCAAGAAGGTGACGCTCACGGTGTAGGAGACCTAATCTATCCGCAGATTGCACAGAGCGGCACAAAGCTGAACACGTTCACGTGAGCAGGGTCTCACCGTCGTCGATGAGGAGTCAACTGGGGATGTCTGAGCAGCATCTGATCCTGGCCCTGCGCCGTGTCGTCGGCCCGCACGCGGTTGTGACGGAGCCCGACGCCCTGCGCACCTACGACTCCGACGCGAGCATGATTGTGGCCCACGCGCCACAGCTCGTCGTGCTGCCCGCCGATAGCGCCCAGGCCGCCGCCGTGGTGCGCCTCGCCGTGGAGGCCGGCCTGCCCGTGGTGGCCCGTGGCGCTGGCACCGGCATCGCTGGCGGCGCCGTACCCGTGCGCGGCGGCCTGCTGCTCAGCACCGCCCGCATGGATCGCGTCGAGTGGATCGAGCCGCGCTCGCGCCGCGCGCTGGTGCAGCCCGGCGTGGTGAACGCCGAGCTCAACGCCCGCCTCGCCCCGCTCGGCCTCCAGTTCGCCCCCGACCCGTCGTCTCAGCGCGCCAGCACCATCGGCGGCAACCTCGCCACCAACGCCGGCGGCCCCCACTGCCTCAAGTACGGCGTTACCACCAACCACATCCTCGCCGTGGAGCTCGCCCGCGCCGACGGCAGCCTGCTCTGGACGAGCGACGGTGTACCCGACGCCGCCGGCTACGATCTCACCGGCCTTGTGGTGGGCAGCGAGGGCACCTTCGGCGTGGTCACCCGCGCTATGGTGCGCCTCACGCCCCTTCCCGAGGCCAACCGCGTAGTGCTGGCGCTCTTCCCCAGCGTTGTGGCCGCCTCCTCCGCCGTCAGCCGCGTGATCGCCGCTGGCGCCCTTCCCACGTCCCTGGAGGTGATGGACCACAACGCCATCCGGGCTGTCAACGGGGCCTACAGCCTGGGCCTGCCTGAGTCCGAGGGCACCACGCTGCTCATCGTCGAGGTGGATGGCGTGGAGGACGGCCTCGACGACGCGCTGGAGGAGATTCTCGCGCTCTGCCGCGCCGAGGGCGCCTTCGAGCTGCGCCCCGCCCGCAGCCCCGAGGAGCAGGCGCGCGTCTGGACCGCCCGCAAGTCGGTGGCCGGCGCCATCGGTCGCCTTGCGCCCGCCTACCTGCTAGTGGACACGGTGGTGCCGCGCACGCGCCTCCCGCTGATGCTGGAACATATCGAGCGCCTGCGCCGCGAGCACGCTATGGAGGTCTGCAATGTGTTCCACGCGGGCGACGGCAACTTGCACCCGCTTGTGCTCTACGACCCGCGTGAGCCCGAGCAGGTGCGGCGCGCCCACGCCATCGCCGACGCCGTGCTGGAGCTGAGTATTGCCCAAGGCGGCGTGATCAGCGGCGAGCACGGCATTGGCCTGGAGAAGCAGGCCTACCTGCCGCTGCTCTTCAGCCGCGCCGAGCTTCAGCTGCAGGCCGCCGTCTACTGCTGCCTCAACCCCGGCGACCACTTCAACCCCGCCAAGATCTTCCCTCTCGACACCAGTCCCGCCGAGCTGGCCGAGGAGCGGCGCGGGCGGATCAGGGAGACACGGAGACACGGAGACACGGAGACACGGAGACACGGAGACAGTGGCCTTGTTTCGTGGCATTCCACGCTCAGTCGGATCGTCGGCGCCGCCAATCTGAGCGAGCGCGAGGGCTACCTTCTTACTGCACCTGGCACGCTCGACGAGCTTTCTGCCGTTATCGCCACCTGCCACCAGGCCGGAATCGTGGTCAAGCTGCATGATTTGCTCCCGCCTTCTCAGCCTTCCGGTCTCCCGGTCTCCCGGTCTCCTTGTCTCCCGGTCTCCTTGTCTCCGTGTCTCCGTGTCTCGCTCCACCGCCTCACCCGCGTGCTCACCTACGAGCCCGACGACCTGACGATCGGCGTGGAGGCCGGGATGCCCCTGGCCGAGCTTCAGATGCTGCTCGCCGCCAACGGCCAGATGCTGCCTCTGGATGTGTACGGCCCTGAGCAGGCCAGCATCGGTGCCCTCGTGGCCCGCGCCGCCGATGGCCCGCGCCGGCTTGGCTACGGCACCCTGCGCGATTGGACGCTCGCGCTCACGGTGGTGGAGGTGGACGGCACCGTGGTGCGGCTTGGCGCCCAGGTGGTCAAAAACGTCACCGGCTACGACCTGGTGAAGCTATTTGTGGGGAGCCGAGGCACGCTCGGCGTGATCGCTGCCGTGAGCCTGCGGCTCTTCCCGCAGCCCCGCGCGTCGGCTACGTTCTCGGCGGCCTTCGCCGAGCGGCGCGCCGCCTTCGCCATGCTCGACGAGCTAGCGGCGAGCATGCTCCAGCCCACCGCCGCTGAGTATCTGGAGCGCGTCCGGCTGCCAGGGCCGTTCGATGCGCTCCCTACGCTCTATGTGCGCGCCGAGGGCCACCCTGCCGCAGTGGCGCGCCACCTGCGCGATCTGCGCGCAATGGCTGGCCGCCACGTCGCGGCCAATCTGGTTGAGCGCACGGGCGAAGATGAGCAGCAGCTGTGGGCGGCGATAGCGGCGCACGCCGGCAGCCCCGCGCTGCCCGGCGAGGCACTGATGCGCCTCTGTGCGCCCCCGGCCGCACTGGAGGCCGCACTGGAGCACGCATTCAGCCTTGCCAGCGACGCGCGTGTGCAGCTGAGTGTAAGCGCCCGCGCCCTAAGCGGCGTGGCATACTTGCGCGCCGTCGGCCCAGCGGCGGGGCTGCACAGCCTGTACAATATACTGGTGGAGCGCTGGGGCCACGCGCACCTGCTGGCCGGCGTGGGCGCACCTGCCTGGGGCGCCGCGCCGCCCGCCAGCAGCCTGATGCGCGCCATCAAGGCCGAGCTCGACCCGTATAATCGTCTGAGCGCTGAAGGCGCGTTCCGCTCGCCCGTCGCTTAATTCACCATGCACGGAGACGCATCAATGACCATCACGCCCACCGAGCAGCGGCCCGTCACCATCCCGCTGATCCCGTTTAGCGCCAAAGACAAGCCTAGCTCCGACATCATCAACACCTGCGTCCACTGCGGGCTCTGCCTCTCCGCCTGCCCCACCTACCGCGAGACCGGGCTGGAGATGTCGTCGCCCCGTGGCCGCATCTACCTGATGAAGGCCGTCGACGAGGGCCGCATCGGCCTGGAGAGCGAGGTCTTCCAGGAGCAGATGAGCCAGTGCCTCAACTGCCGCGCCTGCGAGGCCGTCTGCCCCTCTGGCGTGGAGTACGGCGCCATCCTGGAGGCCAGCCGCGCCCAGCTGGAGCAGGCCCGTGCCCGAGGCGTCGTGCCAGCCCCCGAGCTGCCTTCCGGCCCACCCACCGGGCGCGTCGAGCCATACGCCTGGTGGCAGAAAGGCCTGCGCGGCGTTGTCTTTGGGGGCCTGTTTAGAAACATGGGCCTCTTCCGCGCCTTCACCGGCTCGATGTGGCTGTATCAGAAGAGCGGCGCCCAGCTGGTGGCCCGCAAGAGCGGCCTGCTCAAGCTTATGGGCCTGGACGAGACCGAGCAGATGCTGCCCGCCCTCAGCGGCAAGATGCTCGCGCCCAAGGGCCAGGTCTACCCGGCCGAGGGCCAGCGCAAGTACAGCGTCGCACTTGTCACTGGCTGCATCATGGGCAGCGCCTTCGCCGAGGTTCACGAGGCCACCATCCGCGTGCTCCAGAAGAACGGCGTGGAGGTGATCCTGCCCCCCGGCCAGGGCTGCTGCGGTGCTCTCCACACCCACAGCGGCGACCTCGACGGCGGCCGCGAGCTTGCCCGCACCAACATCGCCGCCTTCGAGGGCCTGGGCGTGGACGCGATTATCATCAACGCGGCCGGCTGCGGCGGCACGCTCAAGGAGTATGGACACCTGCTCCACGACGACACCGCCTGGCACGCGCGCGCCATCGCCTTTGGCCACAAGGTGAAGGATATTCACGAGTTCCTCGCCGGGATCGAGCTGAACCGGGCCGCCCTTGGCCGCCTGGACGTAAGCGTCACCTACCAGGAGCCGTGCCACCTCGCCCACGCCCAGCGCATCACCGTGCAGCCGCGCACCCTGCTCAACGCTATACCCGGCCTAGAGCTGCGCGAGATGCACGAGAGCGCGCTGTGCTGCGGCTCCGCCGGGATCTACAACGTGACTCAGCCCGCGATGGCGGCGCAGCTTGGCGCCCGCAAAGTCACCAACGCGCTCGCCACCGGCGCCCAGGTGATCGCCACCGGCAACCCCGGCTGCGCCCTCCAGCTTGCCAGCGAGCTGCGCCGCCGTGGCGCGGATGTCCAGGTGCGCTATATCGTC
>JAYUYB010000056.1:0-2158 GCA_043752655.1 Chloroflexota bacterium | reverse complement strand
ACGCGGAACGGGTGCTCGTCGAAAATGTTCAGCCGCCCCGGCGCCTGGTAGAAGCTGGTGGTGAAGGTGCGCAAGCCCTGGCGGATCTGCTCCACGCTCACCCCGTGGGCGTAGGCCACAGCGGCTGCGGCTAGGGCGTTGGCCACATTATGGCGCGCCTTGCCCTCCAGCGTCGCAGGGATCAGGTGCGTCCAGAGCAGAGGGATGTACTGCTCGGCGTCGTAGATGGCGATCATCTCGCCGCGCACGCCAGATTGCAGCACCACGGCACCGCCACCCTTGGCGATATGCTCGGCCACCAGCTCGCTCGCGGTCTCGCCGCCGTGCATGCTGAAGTAGATCAGGCGACCCTCGGCGCGGTCCGCCATCGCGGCCACCAGCGGGTCGTCCGCGTTGAGCACCGAGCAGCCATCGTCGCGCACCACCTCCACGATCAGGGCCTTGATCGTGGCGATCTCCTCGACCGAGTTCACGCCACGCTGGCCGAGATGGTCGTTGCTCACATTCAGCACGCAGCCGACGTCGCAGCGATCAAACCCAAGGCCCTCACGCAGAATGCCGCCGCGCGCCGTCTCCAGCACCGCCGCGTCCACCGTCGGGTCTTTCAGCACCATGCGCGCCGACCAGGGGCCGGTCATGTCGCCCTTCATGTAGAGCTCGCCGTCGATGTAGATGCCGTCGGTGGTGGTGAGGCCAACGCGCTGCCCGGTCATCTTAAGAATATGGGCGACCATGCGGGCGGTTGTGGTTTTGCCGTTGGTGCCGGTAATGCTGATGATGGGGATGCGCGCGGGCTGGCCGCGTGGGAAGAGCATGTCGATGACGTGCTTCGCCACGTTGCGGGGCGTGCCTTCGCTCGGCTGCAGGTGCATGCGAAAGCCAGGGCCGGCGTTCACCTCCACAATGCCGCCGCCGATCTCGCGCAGGGGCTGGGCGATGTCGGGGGTGATAATATCGATACCAGCCACATCCAGGCCGACCACGAGCGCGGCGCGGCGGGCGATCTCACGCGTCTCGTAATTGATCTCGTGGGTGCGGTCGATCGCGGTGCCGCCGGTGGAGAGGTTGGCGGTGGCGGCCAGGAAGAAGCGCTCGTTGGGTGGGAGCACCGTGCTCAGGCTGTAGCCCGCGCGCGCTAGCAGCAGCTCGCTCTGGTGGTTGAGCTTGATCTTGGTGAGCACCTTCTCGTGGCCGAAGCCACGGCGCGGGTCGCGGTTGATGATCTCGATCAGCTCGGCGATGCTGTGGCGCCCGTCGCCGATCACGTGGGCGGGCACGCGCTCGGCCACAGCCACAACCTCGTAGCCGATCACGAGCACGCGGTAATCCTTGCCGGGCAGAAACGTCTCCACCAGCACCGAGGAGCTGTACTCGCTGGCGATGGTGAAGGCCGTCACTACCTCCTCGACCGTGGTGAGGTTGAGCGAGACCCCGCGCCCGTGGCTCACATCGAGCGGCTTGACGACGAGCGGGAAGCCAAGATCCTCGGCGGCGGCGGCGGCCTCTTGCGCGTCGCGCACGCGGTGATGGCGGGGCACAGGCACGCCCACATCACCGAGCAGCTTGATCGTCAGCTCCTTGTCGCTGGCGGTCTCCACGGCGATATTGGAGCTGCGGCCGGTGACAGAGGCGCGGATGCGCTGCTGGTGCTTGCCGTAGCCAAGCTGCACAAGCGAGTGCTCATCGAGGCGAATGGCGGGGATGTCGCGCTTTCTGGCCTCGTTCACCAGCGAGGCGGTGGTGGGGCCGAGCACAATATCCTGGGCGCGGCTGATCAGATCGTCGCGCTCGGCGGCGAAGTCGAAGCTGGCGCGCTCCTCGCCGCGCAGGGCGCTGGGGAGCTCCTCGGGCAGCAGCCAGCGCACGAGGCGCAGCGCCAGCTCGCTGGCATCGAGGCCCACCTGCTCCTCCAGGTAGGAGTAGATCACATCGTACACGCCGTGGCGATCACGCACCGAGCGCGTCTTGCCGTACGTCACCTCGGTGCCGGCGAGGCATTGGAGCTCTAGCGCAATATGCTCAACGATGTGGCCGATCCAGGTACCCTCGTGGAGGCGGCGGATGAAGCCGCCGGGCTCGCGGTAGGAGCAACCGTGCTCGTAGAGGGTAGGGATGCGCTCGACCAGGCGCTCGTTGAAGCCGGGGAGCTTGTCGGAGG
>JAYUYB010000055.1:0-5596 GCA_043752655.1 Chloroflexota bacterium | reverse complement strand
TGCATTGTGCTGGTGGGCGTACGTGGACTCGAACCACGGACCTCGATCTTATCAGGATCGCGCTCTAACCAGCTGAGCTATACGCCCGCGCAACGGTTCGGAGTATAGCATGGCCCCCAGGACGTGTCAAATCTGCCAAGGCCTCAGGGTGCGACGTATTGTTTCGGGCTGCCCGCTGGCCGGCGGCTGAACGCCGCGCCGGCCGGGCCGACGGCCACGCGTCGGCCTGCGCCGACGCGCGGCGTTCAGCGCCCCGGTGGCGCGCCTTCAGCCGCCAGGCAAGCGCGCGCCCGAAACAATACGTCGTACCCAACGTCTCACCTCATTTCCGGCCACTGTGCCGCAGCGCATGCCTCGGGCCTGGATCAATTGCGCTCGGGCGGGCGCGCCGGTACAATGCGAGGCATGCATTGAAGCCTCTGGCTGGCTCTGCCCTGCTGCTGCTCGACATCTGATCGGCCGACACGAGGAGTTCCGCGCCATGCGCATTATCGGCAACCCCGAGCACGCCGCCCACGACCCGCCGTTTGAGATCCTCGACGGCCAGGTGGTGCCCTACTTCGAGCTGCCCCGCCGCGTGACGATTATCGCCGATGCCTTGGCCGCCGCCGGCTTCCCTGCGCCGGAGCCCCCCCGCGCCGCTGGCCTGGAGCCGGTGAAGGCGATCCACGACAGCGATTATGTTGAATATCTGCGCACCGCCTACGCGGCCTGGGTGGCCGAGGGTCGCTCGCCCGCAGCGGTGATGCCCTCGGCGCTGCCGCTGCGCGGGCTGCGCACCGCGACGCGCAGCGCCCAGGGGCGGGCCGGGGTCTACTGCTTCGATCTAAGCGCGCCGATTGTGGCGGGCACCTACGGCGCGGCGCGGGTGAGCGCCGACGCGGCCCTCACTGGCGCGGAGCTGCTGCTGGAGGGCGAGCGCGCGGCCTACGCGCTCTGCCGCCCGCCGGGCCATCACGCCGCCCGCGATATGGCCGGCGGCTACTGCTACCTGAACAATGCCGCCATCGCGGCCCACCAGCTTGCGCGCGGCGAGCGCAGCGGCGGCGACTTCTGGGGCATGCGCCCAGCAGTGGTGGCGGTGCTCGACATCGATTTCCACCACGGCAACGGCACCCAGGCGATCTTCTACGAGCGCAGCGATGTCTTCTTTGTCTCTATCCACGGCGACCCGCACCGCGAGTATCCCTACTTCCTTGGCTTTGCCGACGAGCGCGGCGCCCGCGCCGGCGAGGGCTATAACCTGAACTTGCCGCTGCCCGCCGGTGTGAACGACGAGGGCTACATGGCGTCTCTGGAGACCGCGCTAGAGGCGATCGCCGGCTACGGCCCAAGCTACCTGGTGATCTCGGCCGGGCTCGACACCTTCGATGGCGACCCTCTGGGCGACTTCAAGCTCACCACGCCCTGCTACGCCCGCATCGGGGCGCGCATCGCCCAGCTCGGCCTGCCCACGCTCTTTGTGCAGGAGGGCGGCTACGCCATCGACGCCCTTGGCCGCAACGTGGTCAGCCTGCTGAGCGGCTTCGAGGCGCGCGCGTAGCGCGGCAAGGAGGGGACAGGGGACAGGGCAAGGACAGGGCAAGGACAGGGCAAGCATAGAGCGCGGCCCTGCGCTTCATACGCTGTTCCCTGTTCCCTGTTCCCTGTTCCCTATGGCCTTGCTCGCCTCAGCACAGGCGCGCTCCAGCGTGGCGGGCCAGCCCCAGCCACGCAGCAGCCCTAGCGCCACCCCGGCGCGGAAGATGTCGCCAGCGCCCGTGGTGTCGTGGGGCGTTACGGCGGGCGGCGTGAGCGTTGCCGCGTGCGTTGCGCCGCCCTCGGCCCAGATGGCCCGCACGGGGCGCGGCCCGTCGGTGACGACCACTGCGGCGCCGCGCACAGCGTGGAGCGCGGCCATCTGCGCCCCCAGGGCAACGCCGGGCGTGTGGGCGGCCAGCAGATCGGCCGAGGTGACAAGCACGTCGGCGAGCTGGGCGAGCGCGTCGTCGGGGCGCGTGGCATCCCCAGCGACCAGCGTGGCGCCGGCGGCCCGCGCCAGGGCGGCCACCTCGACGGTGCGCGGCCCGTAGCGGGTGACGCTCACCAGTCGGCAGGCGCGCAGCAGCTCGCTGGAGGGCAGGGCGGGCGGTGGGTTTGGCGGGCGCAGCGCGAGGATGGTGCGCTCGCCATCAGGCGTGAGCAGGATGTGGCAGACCACCGTGCGCGCCGCCGGGTCGCGCCGAATCTCGGCGTCGAGCCCAAGGCGGCGCAGCTCGGCGGACACAAGCTCGCCGGGCTCGTCGACGCCGAGGGCGTCGCCCATCAGCGCCACGCGCACGCCCCAGGCGGCAAGGGCGCGGGCCTCGATCAGCGCGTTGCCGCCTGCCGACCATACCGCCTCGGCTACGTGCATACCTTCGCCCGGGCGCGGCAGGCGCGGCAGGCGCATGCGCAGGTCGGCGCAGATCGCACCAAAGCAGAGTATCTCGGGCATTTTATCCACAGATTACGCAGATTTCCAGTCTATTGCTTCTCCCAACCGCCGGAGATTGTACCATGCGATAAGGTCGGAAATAAGCCAGAAATCGGTGCCATCTGTGGACAACAAGCTTTGCGGTAGAATAAAGCTATGACGCGCGACGAAGAACTGCTTAGCTTACTCACACGCAGGCTCCCGGCGGACTTGCTTGCGGCCCCGCCAGAGCTGCGCCGCTACCCGGACGAGCTGCTGCTGGTGCTGCGGCTGGCGCCCCCCACCGACGAGCCCGAGACCGCCCATGCCCTGATCACCCGCCGCCGCGAGGAGACGCGCCCCCTGCGCGTGGAGCTGGCCCGCGAGCTGGAGCGTATCACGGGCCTGCCGGTCGCCTGGGGTATGCGCGTCGGCACAGTGGAAAGCCTCTTCACCACCCGCACAACCCCGGTGATGACGCGCCTGGGGCGCGGCGAGCGCGAGGTGCTGGACACGCTGGTGGCGGCCGGGGTGGCCGACACGCGCAGCAGCGCTCTGGCATACGCCGTGCGCGCCTTCGCCGCCGAGCACGCCGAGTGGATCGGCGAGGTGCGTCTGGCCATCGCCGAGGTGGATCGGGTGCGCGGCCGCCTCAAGGTGCGCCCGCGCAAGGGCCCGCCCCCCGCCGCCGTGGAGGACGAAGCATAGGCCGCCGATCACTTCCTTATCCACAGATGACACCGATTTCCGGCCCAGTAGCGTTAGGCCGGAAATAGGGCGGAAATGGGTCGGCAATCTGTGGATGCACCCGCGCGGGCCTACCGCCTTGACAGAGTGCCCGCTTGCTGCTACGCTACACACAGTCGGGGCGTGGCTCAGCCCGGTAGAGCACCGCGTTTGGGACGCGGGGGTCGTGGGTTCAAATCCCTCCGCCCCGACCACAACACATTGACGACAGACGCCGGCCGTCTGCGCGAGGAGCGCCGGCGCCGGCGTTGTGTTGTCTGGGGAGAAGGAGCTGCGGGGCCTGAGAAACTCCGCTCCGGAGAGTGTATGCCCACCATCCTGCTCGTGGAAGATGAGACCACCCTGGCCGAGACGCTGCGCTACAACCTGGAGCGCGAGGGCTACGTCGTGATGATCGCCGCCGATGGCGTGCAGGGCCTGGAGCTCGCCCGGCGCGAGCCGCCCGACCTGATTGTGCTCGATATTATGCTCCCCCGCCTGGACGGCTTCTCCGTCTGCCGCATTCTGCGCCAGGAGAGCGATGTCCCGATCATTATGCTCACCGCTCGCCAGGACGAGGTGGACCGCATCGCCGGCCTGGAGCTCGGCGCCGACGATTACATCAGCAAGCCGTTTAGCCTCGGCGAGTTCCTGGCCCGCGTGCGCGCGATTATGCGGCGCAGCGAGCGCCAGCCCCGCCTGGCAGGCCGCGAGGTGCTGGAGGCCGGCGCACTGAAGGTGGACACTAGCAGCCGCCGCGCCTGGCGCGAGGGCGGCGAGCTAACCTTGCCCCAAAAAGAGTTCGACCTGCTCACCTGCCTGATCCGCAATCGCGGCATCGCACTCTCGCGCGATCTGCTGCTGGAGCGGGTCTGGGGCCTCGATTTCATCGGCGACAGCCGCACTGTGGATGTGCATATCCGCTGGCTACGTGAGAAGATCGAGCCCGACCCGGCGCGCCCGCGCTACATTCAGACGGTGCGCGGCGTGGGCTACCGCTTCGAGGCGCCAGACGCGTAGCCCAACTGCCTGCCTAAGCAAGCCCCCATGACAGCTCTTGAGCTCGCTCTGCTCATCGCGCTAGCCGCCAGCCTCTCCCTTTGCGCGTGGCTCTGGGGCAGGCGCGTGCGCCCCGGCAACGCTGGCGCGCCGCTCGCCTCGGCCCAGGCTGGCCTCGCATTGCCGTCGCTTGTCTCGTCGCCCGGTCAGCTGGAGGCGCTGAGCCAGCCGCTCTTCCAGGTTGCGGCCGCCACACTGGATGTAGGCATGGTGGTGGTGGACCTGGCTCGCCAAGTGCGCTTCGTGAACGACCAGGCGCTGGAGATGCTGGAGGCAGCGCCCGGCACGCTTGGCGGTGGCCTGATCGCCCTGCTGCGCGATCATCAGGCCGATAGCCTTGTTGCCGAGGTGCTGCGCGACGGTGAGCCCCGCGAGACGGCCATGAAGCCAATCGTGAGCGGGCGCACCTTGCGCCTGCGCTGTAGCGTGCTCGCCCCCGGCGGCGAGATCGCGGGCGCGCTCATGCTCATCCGCGATATTACGCAGCTGAGCATGCTCGAGCGCTCCCGCCGCGATCTGGTGGCCAATGTCTCCCACGAGCTGCGCACGCCCCTGGCCAGCCTCAAGCTGCTGGTGGAGACCGTGCAGTCCGAGCCGCCCCCCGAGGTGGCCCGGCGCATGCTCGGCCAGATGGCGCAGGAGATCGACGCCGTAACGCAGCTGGTAGACGAGCTGCACGAGCTCTCGCAGATCGAGTCGGGCCGCGTGACGCTCCAGCTCGCGCCGCTCAGCCTTGGGCCGGTGGTCGAGCGCTCCCTGGAGCGCATCAAGCCCCAGGCCGACCGCAAGCAGATCTGTATTGCCGCCGAGCTCGCCGACCAGGCGACGCCCGCCCTGATGGATGGCGACCGCATTGGCCAGGTGCTGCTGAACCTGCTGCACAACGCCGTGAAGTTCACCTCGGCGGGCGGCACGGTGGAGGTGCGTACCGCTCTGATTCGTAGCGGCGACGGCAGGCAGGCGGCGGGCGCAGGCCAGCCCGGCGGCCTCTGGCTCCAGGTGAGCGTGAGCGACACCGGCATCGGCATCCCGGCCCAGGATCTACCCCGCATCTTCGAGCGCTTCTACAAGGTGGATCGGGCGCGCACGCGCAACGCAGGCGGCACCGGCCTGGGCCTGGCCATCGCCAAACATCTGGTAGAGGGCCACGGCGGGCGACTCTGGGTAGACAGCGCCGAGGGGCGCGGCAGCACCTTTAGCTTCACGCTGCCCGCCGCGTAGCAACGGCACTGGGGCGTTTATCCACAGACGGCACCGATTTCCGGCCCATTGCTGGCCCCAAGTGTGAGCTGGGCGCGTCGGCTCTGGATTGTGTATCAGCCCTGCGCTCGGGCGTAAGGCGGTTGACAACAAGTTAAGGGCGGCGGTACGATGCAG
>JAYUYB010000054.1:0-5600 GCA_043752655.1 Chloroflexota bacterium | reverse complement strand
CACAAGCTCAAGCTCATCACCCACGCCATACACAGCTGGCACGGCACTTGCGCATACCGCGCTAGGTGGCACCGCCGAGTGGTGTCGCAGCTACTTCGCTTTATTAAGGAGGCTCCCATGCCAAAAGCCTGGACGAACAAAGATGAGCGCAAGTACGAGCATATCAAAGCCAGCGCGCAAGAGCGCGGCAGCGACGCGGACACAGCGCAGGAGATCGCAGCGCGCACCGTGAACAAGCAGCGGCGCGAGGAGGGCCGTACGCCCAACACGCGCACGCAGGGCACCGGCAATCCAAATACACCGCTGGAGGAGCGCTCGTTCGACGAGCTGCGCAACCTGGCGCGTGAGCTCGACATTCAGGGCCGCAGCAAGCTGCGCAAGGATGCGCTGGTTGCGGCGATCCAGAAGGCGCGCGCGTAGACGCTCGATAGCTGACGACGGACGACGGACGACCGCATCAGCCGCATAGGGATCACAATTCCAACACAGCTCTAACACGCTGTTAGCGCCACTCCGACTCCACCGTGCTAGCATGGGCTTAGCAAGAAAATAGAGGAGGAGTCGCTCTATGTCGTTTAACACCAACCGCTTTACCCAAAAATCCTTCGAGGCGATCAGCGCCGCCCAGAGCGCCGCCGAGCGCAGTGGCAACAGCGATGTGCAGCCCGAGCATCTGCTCTACACGCTGCTCGACCAGGCCGACGGCGTGGTGCCCCAAGTGCTCGCCAAGCTGAACCTGCCGGTCGGCGCCCTGAAGCAGCAGGCCAACGCCGAGATCGCCAAGCTGCCACGCCAGAGCGGCGGCAACGTGCAGCCCCAGTACAGCTCGCGCCTGCGCAATGTGTTCCTGAAGGCCCACGACGAGCTCGCCCAGTTTGGCGACGAGTATGTGAGCACCGAGCATCTGCTCTTAGCCCTGCTAAGCCACGGCGGCGGCGGCGCCGAGCGCCTGCTGAAGCAGGCTGGCCTTACGCGTGACCAGCTGATGAGCACGCTGCGCGAGGTGCGCGGCGCCCAGCGCGTTACCAGCCCCAACCCCGAGGGCACGTACGCCGCGCTGGAGCAGTACGGTCGCAACCTCACCGAGCAGGCCCAGCGCAACAAGCTCGACCCCGTGATCGGCCGCGACGAGGAGATCCGCCGCGTGATCCAGATCCTCTCGCGCCGCACTAAGAATAACCCGGTGCTGATCGGCGAGCCTGGCGTCGGCAAGACCGCCATCGTCGAAGGTCTGGCCCAGCGCATCGTGCGCGGCGACGTGCCCGAGTCGCTTAAAGATAAGAAGGTTGTCGCCCTGGATCTCGGCGCCCTGATCGCCGGCGCCAAGTATCGCGGCGAGTTCGAGGAGCGTCTCAAGGCGGTGCTCAAAGAGGTGCAGGAGCGCGAGGACGTGATCCTGTTTATCGACGAGCTGCACACCGTGGTTGGCGCGGGCGCCGCCGAGGGCTCGATGGACGCCAGCAATATGCTCAAGCCGATGCTGGCGCGCGGCGAGCTGCACCTGGTGGGCGCCACCACGCTCGACGAGTACCGCAAGCATATCGAGAAGGACGCCGCCCTGGAGCGGCGCTTCCAGCCCGTGCAGGTGGATCAGCCCAGCGTTGAGGATAGCATCTCTATTTTGCGCGGCCTCAAGGAGCGCTACGAGACCCATCACGGCGTGCGTATCACCGACGCCGCCCTGGTGGCCGCGGCTGTGCTCTCCGACCGCTACATCTCCGACCGCTTCCTGCCCGACAAGGCGATCGACCTGGTGGACGAGTCGGCGGCCCGCCTGCGCATGGAGATCACCTCCGACCCGCAGGAGCTGGACGACCTGAAGCGCCGCATGATGCAGCTGGAGATCGAGCGCGAGGCGCTGAAGCGCGAGACCGACCGCGCCAGCAAGGATCGCCTGGAGAAGCTGGAGCAGGAGCTCGCCAACCTGCGCGAGCGCCGCAACGCGGTGGAGGCCCAGCTTCAGCGTGAGCGCCAGGAGCTTGAGGGCGTGAAGCAGTCCAAAGAGCAGATCGAGGAGACGCGCACGGCCATCGAGCGCGCCCAGCGCGAGTACGACTACAACAAGGCCGCCGAGCTGCAGTACGGTAAGCTCGCCGGGCTGGAGCGGCAGCTTCAGGAGGCCGAGGCGAAGCTCGCGGAGGGCGGATCGAGCCTGCTGCGCCAGGAAGTGCGCGAGCAGGACATCGCCGAGCTAATCTCGAAGTGGACCGGCGTGCCGGTGAGCAAGCTGCTGGAGGGCGAGGTCGAGAAGCTGGTGAAGATGGAGCAGCGGCTGCACCAGCGCGTCGTGGGCCAGGAGGAGGCCGTGGGCGCCGTGGCCAACGCCGTGCGCCGCTCGCGCGCCGGGCTGCAGGATCCCAACAAGCCGCTCGGCTCGTTCCTGTTCCTTGGCCCCACTGGCGTGGGCAAGACCGAGCTGGCCCGCGCGCTGGCCGAGTTCCTCTTCGACGACGAGGCGGCCATGATCCGCATCGATATGTCGGAGTACATGGAGAAGCACAGCGTGGCGCGGCTGATCGGGGCGCCGCCCGGCTACGTGGGCTACGACGAGGGCGGCCAGCTTACCGAGGCCGTGCGCCGCAAGCCCTACAGCGTGGTGCTCTTCGACGAGGTGGAGAAGGCGCACCCGGATGTGTTCGGCGTGCTGCTCCAGGTGCTCGATGATGGGCGGCTCACCGACGGCCAGGGCCGCGTAGTGAACTTCAAAAACGTCGTGGTGATCATGACGAGCAACATCGGCTCAAGCATGATCCAGGATCTCACCCAGGGCGGCGCCTCAGAGGACGAGATCCGCGACGCGGTGCTGGAGGAGCTGCGCGGCGAGCTGCGCCCCGAGTTCCTGAACCGCATCGACGAGGTGATCGTGTTCCGGCCGCTCTCGCGTGATCAGATCGGCCACATTGTGGGCATCCAGCTGGAGCGGCTGCACAAGCTGCTGGCCGACCGCAAGCTCGGCCTGAAGCTGAGCGACGCGGCGCGGGCGCGCCTGGCCGAAGAGGGCTACGACCCCGTGTACGGTGCGCGGCCGCTGAAGCGCGTGATCCAGCAGCGCATCCAGAACCCGCTGGCGCTGCGCCTGCTGCAGCACGAGTTCGAGCCGGGCGACACGGTGCTGGTGGATGTGGGCGAGAACGGCTTCGGCTTCACAAAAGCTTAAAGTTGCTGGCGGGTGTTGTGTGGTATCCTGATCGCATCCCGAGCCCGGCCCCCGCGAGAGGAGACGGCCATGATCCGCGAACGCTACACCCGCCAGATTGCAAACCTGCGCGACGACCTGCTGCGTATGGGCAGCATGGTCGAGCAGGCCCTGCTGCGCTCGATCCACACCCTAGAGACCTGGGACATCGCTGTGGCGGCCCAGATTATTAACGACGACGTGCTGATCGACGATGCCTGGCGCAACCTGGAGGAGCGGACCATCCATCTGCTGGCCACCCAGCAGCCGATCGTCGCCAGCGACCTGCGCCTCTGCACGGTGGTGACGGCCATCGCCGGTGAGCTGGAGCGGATCGGCGACTACGCCAACAGCATCGCCAAGCGGGTGCGCCAGGCCACCCGCCGCCCGTCGCTGATCACGCCGCCCGCCCAGATCCACGAGATGGCCAAGCTGTCGCTCCAGATGCTCAACACAAGCCTGGAGGCGTTTTTACGCCAGGACCTGGAGCTCGCGCACTCGCTCACCGCCAGCGACGAGCGCGTCGACGAGATGGAGGACGAGATCCGCGCCCAGCTGATCGCCGCCGCCAAGGCCGACCCCGGCCTGCTCGAAGCATGCATCGATATGCTCGATGTGGTCCACGCTTTAGAGCGCACCGCCGACCGCGCCACGAACATTGGCGAGCGTGTGATCTTCCTTAGCACCAACACGCTGGAGAAGATTAATTAGGCGCTGGCTGCCCACGCTTTCCCAAGGAGCCAGGATGCAACAGCGTATCAACCGGCTGCGCGCCGCGCTGGCCACAGGCGGCCTGCCCGCCCTGCTCGTAAGCGCGCCCGCCAGCAGGCGCTACCTCAGTGGCTTCACGGGCAGCTACGGCTGCCTGCTGATCACGCCCGAGGCCGCCCTGGTTCTTACCGATGGCCGCTATGTCGTTCAGGTGGCTCAGCAGGCCCCTAGCTTCGCGCTGCGCGAGGTGGTTAATCCTGGCCGCCCCCTGCCCGAGGTGATCGCCGCCGCCGCGTCCGAGCTGGGGCTTCACGGCCTGGCCTTTGAGTCCGCTCACACCACTGTGGCCGAGCACGCCAAGCTCGTGGCGGCGCTCGGCGGCGCGGTGGAGCTGCTGCCCTCTGAGGGGATGGTGGAGGGGCTGCGCGAGCTCAAGGATGCGGACGAGCTCGCCACGCTGCGGCGTGCGGCCGCCATCACGGATGCCGCCCTCGCCGCCGTGCTGCCGCAGCTGCGCCCCGAGCAGCGCGAGCGCGAGGCCGCCTGGATGCTGGAGGTGGCTCTGCGCGAGGCTGGCGCCGAGGCTGTGTCGTTCGCCATTATTGTGGCCGCTGGCCCCAACGCCGCCCTGCCCCACCATTTCCCTGGCGATGGGCTGCTCGGTGCCGGTCGGCCGATCGTGATCGACATGGGCGCCCGCCTCGATGGCTACCACGCCGACCTGACGCGCACCATCACGCTCGGCCCGCCCGACGCGCGCTTCCACGAGATCTATGCGATCGTGCTGGAGGCCCAGCGGCGCGCCATCGCGGGCCTGCGGGCAGGCGCCCTGAGCAGCGACGTGGACGCCCTGGCGCGCGAGCATATCACTGCGGCCGGCTACGGCCCGCAGTTCGGCCACGGGCTTGGCCACGGCGTCGGCCTCGACATTCACGAGGCGCCGGGGCTGCGCCGCGCGCCACCCAATGGCGCAGGCGCCCCGCTGCGGGCTGGCATGGTCACCAGCGTGGAGCCCGGCATCTACCTTGAGGGCTGGGGCGGCGTGCGGATCGAGGACCTCGCCCTCGTGACGGAAGACGGCAGCGAGCTGCTCTCGCACGCCCCGAAGGTAGGGCAGGCTTCCGAAAACTTGTAGCTGGTTGGGGACGGTAGACGGTAGACGGTAGGTAGGGCACCGTCCATCGTATCGTCCACCGTCCACCGCCCACCGTCTATCGTCAGCTACAAGGGCCAAGGCTTTTCACGAGATCGGCTCGGGGATGGCGCCGACGACCCCTTCCAGCTCGCGGACGCGCTGGTACAGCGTGGCTACGTCGCGGGCACCAGCCGCTCTTCGGCAGGCTGCACATTAGAAGCGAGTCGTCAGCCGGCGCTGCCCTGTGCTCCTGCGTGTAACGAGTCTCTCTACCGATCAGGGCAGCAGATTGGAGAGCACGAGCAGCAGCATGAGTGTGAGCCAGAGCACGCAGAGCAGTCGGAAGCGCCGTAAGACCGAGTCGAGATAACCGCTCTTTGCCTTGAAGATGGCTGAGATCTCGATCATCTGGTTGGAAAGGTCGTGCAGCATATCGCTCGGCATGGCCAGCATGATCCGCTGGTAGTACTTGTTTTCGTTGCTGTCCTGCTTCTGCAAGATCGCCAGCGGGAAGATCAGGCCGGGAGCTTTGGAGTTGGCGCGGCGCGGCGTCACCGAGGGGGTAAAGACTTTGGTGCC
>JAYUYB010000053.1:0-5602 GCA_043752655.1 Chloroflexota bacterium | reverse complement strand
CGGACTCGAACTCGGCGTCGGAGAGAATGCCCGCCTGCTTCAGCTCGGCAAGCTGCTGGAGCTGCGCGATCCGATCGGGCGCTGGGGCGGCCGGAGCTGGCGCAGGAGCCGGGGCAGCCACCGGCTGCGCCGCGGCCATCTGCTGGGCCACAGCCGCCTGAACGGCCGCGTCCATCTGCTGCTGGGCCAGGGCCTACTGGGCGGCGGCCGCCTGCTGCTGCTGCTGCGCCGAGCTGTTCATCGAGCCACTCACACCCTTCGAGACCGCCGTTGCCGTGCCGGCGATCACCGCCGTGCGGCCCATGGTGCCAAGCAGCCCCGGCCCGCGCCGCTGCTGCGGCGCCACGCCTCTATTTCGTCGCATTGTGGTTCCTTTTCTGAAGAAGATTACGCCCCAGCCGCCAGGGCCGCGCGCGCCGCATCCGCGACGGCGAGCGGGATGCGCTCGTTGGCCAGCACCTGGCCGTCGGCGTCGAGCACCGCGTTGGCAAAGCGGGCGGCCCAGAGATTCTCCCACACCAGCAGGCCAGCCGAGCAGTTATTCGGCAGATCCTGGGCGGCCAGCGCAATATCATCCATGCTCAGCAGGCAGTCCACATCGCCGTCCAGGTCGTCGAAGGGCGCGCCCTCGTCATCTTCGAGGCTGCTCAGCTCGAGCGTCGACACGTTGTCCTCGCCGTCTTTCTTGATGAAGATCAGATCGACGATATGGATGATCTCGTTGTCGACCAGCTCGTGCAGCGCGGGCAGGATGCCGCCATTGAACTTGTTGCCGGGGAATGCGATCAGGATGTACTATAGGGGGCCACCGCTCATAGATTCTTCCTCATGCTTGTAACTTTAGTATACAATAGCCGCCGAGCATGTCAAAGCATCGAGCCGCGCAAGTAGGGCTACCTCACGGCCGGCAGGCGGGCGCGTGAACGCGCCGTGGGGGCGCGGTGCGCCAGGCGCCCGCCTGCGCGGGCGTGTCCAGACGCGTCGGCGCAGGCCGACGCCCGGCCGCAGGCCCGGCCGCCGCAGTTTCAACCGCCGGGTTCTGGCAACAGCGCCGAGCAAGTCAAAGCATCGAGCCGCGCAAGGTTTGGCAAGGAAGCGGGAGATCTGCGGGGCAGCCTCGCATTTTCTCCCCAAACCTTGCCAGATTCCAAAGCTTCCGGCACGCACCCTTCGGCATTATGATGAAGGGGCCGCCACGCACAAGTCATGGTAGAGGCCTGAGCGCAGTTCTGTGCGCCACAAGGGACGTCCGAATACAGGCTTCAGATCTCCAAGCAAAGGAGTTACGGACACCAACAGCTATGACGACAACACCGATTGCCTCCACCCACGCGCAGGCCGAGCCCCAGGCCCCCTGGATGCCGATGATCATCATCGCCATGACGCAGATCCTGATGGCATTCAACGTCAACTCGCTTCAGGTCCTGATCGGCGACATTGTCGAGGATTTCAACACGACGCCGGGAACCGTAAGCACGGCGCTGGTGGTCTACTCACTGGCAGTTGCCGGTTTTGTGATGCTCGGCGCGAAGCTTGGGAAGCTGTTGGGCTCGCGGCTGATGTTCCAGATAGGTGTGCTCATCGTCTCCGCCGCAATGGCCGGTATGGCGCTTAGCTCGAGCCCGGCCGTGATGATCCAATATCAGGGGCTGACAGGCCTGGCGGCGGCGGGCCTTGTGCCGACCCTGGTTGTGCTGATCGCCACCCATTACAAGGGCAAACAGCAGGCGCAGTGCCTCGGTCTCCTCGGCGGGGCGCAGGCCCTGGCAGGCGTGCTGGCGTTCCTGATCTCCGGCTTTCTCGGCACCTTCCTTAGCTGGCGCTACGCGTTCGGCCTGCTGGTCTTGTTTGGCGCCCTGATCTTCGTGATGAGCTTTCGCCTGAAGCCGGTCGCGCGTCAGCCCGGCGTGAAGATCGACTGGAACGGCGCGCTGTTGGCAGCTGTGGCGGTCGCCCTGATCAGCCTCGGCTTTAACTACCTGAACGCATGGGGCGTGCTGCTGGCAACGAACGCCGCACCATTCAACATCCTGGGGCTGTCGCCAGCGCCCATTATGATCATCGCCGGACTCGCGCTTGGGCAGCTTTTCCTGGTCTGGACGAAGCTCCGCGAGGCTGCCAACCAGGCGCCGCTGATCGCGCCCGAGGTGCTCGACTCGGTTGAGGAGCGCGCAGCGATCTATGTGCTGCTGGTGATCGGCGCCGTCGGCCCCGCGATTAACTTTCTCATTCCGCTCTACATCCAGATCGTCCAGGGGCGCTCAAGCCTGTTCACGGCAGTGGCGGTCATCCCATACTCGCTTGCAATCTTCGTCGGCACGGCCTTTATCGTCCGCCTATTCGACCGGCTCACGCCGCGCCAGATCGGCTGCTGGTGATTCTCAGCCTGATGGTGATCGGTGTTGGCGAAGGCGCGCTGCTCACGCTCGTCTTCAATGTGCTGGTGTCGGCCTCGCCCAAAGAACTGGCCGACGATGTGGGCGCGCTGCGCGGCACGGCGAATAACCTGTCGACCGCGCTGGGCACGGCAATTATGGCCGCCTTTGCCGTCGGCATCCTGAGTGCGCTCGTCACGAGCAGCGTGGCCAACAACCCGGCCACGCCGTCAGGGCTGCTCCGCCAACTCAATCTCGACAATGTCGACTTTATCAATAACGATCAGCTGCTCCAGGTGCTTAGCACCACCTCGGCGACGCCGGAGCAGACCGCCGAGGCGGTGCGGATCAACGAGGAGGCACGCCTGGGAGCGCTTAGGGCCTGCTTCCTGATCCTGGCGGGCGTCACGCTGCTAGCGATCTATCCGGCAACTAAGCTGCCAAAATATCTTCCGAACGAGCTCCCAAACGACGAACCGGCACGGGCGAAGGAACGCCAAAAGAGCGCCGCCCCAGCCGCGTAGAGGCGCCCCTTGTGGGCGCCCACAAGGCGCCACGACGATCAGCGAGGAGAGAATGACTATGACACCGTCCAGTGATGCAGCACGCACATACTCACGCGCCCAGGGCGATACGTTTCTTGAGCAGCTCTACGCGATGCTGCGCATCCCCAGCCTGAGCGGCGACCCGGCCCACGCCGGCGATGTGCGCAAGATGGCGGAGTGGCTGGCGGCGCATATGCAGAGCCTCGGCCTCGCGAAGGTGCAGGTGATGGAGACCGCCGGCCACCCGGTTGTCTACGGCGAGTGGCTCGGCGCCGGCCCCGACAAGCCGACCGTGCTGGTGTACGGCCACTACGATGTGGTGCCCGCCGCGCTAGAGGACGGCTGGGACACCAACCCGTTCGAGCCGGTTGTGAAGGAGGGGCGGATCTACGCCCGTGGCGCCACCGACGACAAGGGCCAGCTGTTTATCCACGTCAAGGCGCTCGAGTCGTATCTGCAAACCAGCGGCGCTGCGCCGGTCAATGTGAAGTTCCTGATCGAGGGCGAGGAGGAGGTCTCCTCGCCGAACTTGGCCCCATTTATCGAGTCGCATCTGGACCTGCTCGCGGCCGACGTGTGCATCGTGAGCGATACGTCCATGGCCGCCATCGAGGCGCCGTCGATCACGCATAGCCTGCGCGGCATGACCTACATTCAGATTGAGCTGGAGGGGCCGAAAGAGGATCTGCACAGCGGCCTCTGGGGCGGCGCTGCGCACAACCCCGCCCTCGCGCTGGTCGAGATTCTGGGCAAGCTCTACAACCCCGACAACACGATCGCCGTGCCGGGCTTCTATGATGATGTCGTGCCGCTGACCGAGGCCGAGCGCGAGATGATCGCCAAGACCGATATGAGCGAGGAGCAGTACAAGGCCACCACCGGCGTGCCCGCCATGTGGGGCGACAAGCGCTTCACCATCCGCGAGCGGCTCGCGGCGCGCCCTACGCTCGACATCAACGGCATGTGGAGCGGCTGGAGCGGCCCTGGGCCTAAGACGATCATCCCATCCAAGGCGGGGGCCAAGCTCAGCTCGCGTCTGGTGGCCAACCAGGACCCGCAGAAGATCTTTCAGAAGCTGAAGCAGTTCATCGAGTCGATCACGCCCGACACGGTGAAGCTGGACATCCAACTGCTGACGGAGGGGCGCCCCGCGCTGATCCCGTTCGATATCCCGGAGATGCAGACTGCGGCCCGCGCCTACAAGGCGGGGTGGGGCTACGAGCCGGTCTTTACGCGCGGTGGGGGCAGCATTCCTGTTGTGGCCGATATCGGCGACATGCTGAAGATCCCGGTTGTGATGATGGGCTACGGGCTCGATAGCGACGGCCTGCACTCGCCCAACGAGAGCTACAGCATCGAGATGTTCCAGCGCGGCATCGAGACGGCAATTGTCTACCTTGATGAGCTGGCACAGCTGCCAAGCTGATAGCCGATAGCCGATAGAGGAGCGATAGACAGAGATGAGTAACGCCTTCGCCAGCGAGCTCGAGGAGCGCTTCCTGCGCTACGTCAAGATCGACACCCAGGCCGACGCATCCTCGCCAAGCTCGCCCAGCACCGAGAAGCAGTACGACCTGCTGCGGCCGCTCGCGGCGGAGCTGAAGGAGCTTGGCGCGCAGGACGTGACGCTGACCGACTACGGCGCTGTGATCGCGACGATTCCGGCGACGGTGAAGACAGACGCGCCTGCCATTGCGTTTCTCGCGCACGTGGACACGGCCCCGCAGTTCAGCGGAACCGGCGTGAAGCCGATTGTCCACCGCAACTATGATGGCAGCGACATCGTGCTGCCAGACAACCCGAGTCTCGTGCTGTCGCCCAAAGCGTTGCCGTATCTGACTGAGCGGATCGGCGATGATATCGTCACCGCCAGTGGGACAACGCTGCTGGGCGCGGATGATAAGGCCGGCGTCGCGATCGTGATGACTATGGCTCGCCACCTGTTGCAAAACACGACCATTCCCCATGGCGTCATTCGGATTGGGTTCACACCCGACGAAGAGATCGGCCGTGGTATCAACGCGAAGCTGCCGGGCGACCTGAAGGCTGACTTCGCCTATACGCTCGACGGCGCGCACCGGGGCGAGATCGTCTATGAGACGTTCTCGGCAGACGGCGCGGTGGTGAAGGTGCAGGGCGTCTCGATCCATCCGGGCTGGGCCAAGGATAAGATGGTCAACGCGCTGCTGCTGGCTGCGAAGATCGTGGACACGCTGCCCAACGCTACGCTTACCCCGGAGACAACCGCAGGCCGCCAGGGCTTCCTCTTCATCAGCAATTTCCAAGGCACGTCGGACTCGGCCACGTTCAACGTCGCGCTGCGCGACTTCGAGCTAGACTTGCTGACGTCGCACGGCGAGCTGCTGAAAAAGGTGTGCGCAGCCGTGCAGGCGGGCGAGCCGCGTGCCGAGATCACCTGCACGATCACGCCCCAGTACCGCAACATGCGCTATTGGCTGGAAGACGATATGAGCCCGGTCGAGCTGGCGCGTGAGGCGTGTCGCCAGGTGGGCATCGACCATTTCTCCATCCCGATTCGCGGCGGCACCGACGGCTCGCGCCTGACTGAGATGGGCGTGCCGACGCCGAACGTGTTCACCGGCATGCAGGAGATCCACGGGCCGCTAGAGTGGGTGAGCGTGCAGGATATGGTGCGCGCAACCGAGATGTGCGTCAAGCTGG
>JAYUYB010000052.1:0-2166 GCA_043752655.1 Chloroflexota bacterium | reverse complement strand
GCTGCCGATCCACGAGCTGCTCGACGCCCAGGGCGTGCAGCGCGTCCACGCCGCCGCCATGCGGATTCTTGGCGACTACGGCGTCGATTTCTACGACGAGGAGTGCCGCACGATCCTCGCTGAGCACGGCGCCACCGTGAAGGGCCTGACGGTCTTTTTTGACGAAGCCCTGGTGATGAAGTATGTCGCCATGGCCCCGCCCGAGTTTGTGCAGCTCGCCCGCAACCCAGCCAACAATGTGGTGATCGGCGGCAACAAGGTCGTCTTCTCGCCTGTGTACGGGCCGCCCTTTGTGCAGGATCTGGACGGCGTGCGCCGCGACGCCACGCTCGACGATTTTCGCAACTTCGTCAAGCTGGCGCAGATGAGCCCCTACATGCACCACTCTGGCGGCACCGTGGTGGAGCCGCTGGACGAGCCTGTCTCCACACGCCACCTCGACATGGTGCTGAGCCATATTCTGTACAGCGACCGGCCGTTTATGGGCTCCGTGACCTCTGGCCCGAACGCGGCCGACAGCGTGGCGATGGCCGAGATCGTGTTCGGGGCCGAGGCGATCCGCGAGCACCCGGCGCTGATCTCGCTGATCAACGTGAGCAGCCCGCGCCGCTACGACGACCGTATGCTCGCCGCGCTCAAGGTCTACGCGCGCGCACGCCAGGCACTGCTGATCACGCCGTTCATCCTGGCGGGCGCGATGGGGCCAGCCGCGATCGGCGGCTCGCTGGTGCAGGTGGTGGCCGAGGCGCTGGCCGGGATCGTGCTCGTGCAGATGATCAACCCAGGCTGCCCGGTGGTCTTCGGCTCGTTCTTCTCGACCATGAGCCTCCAGAGCGGCGCGCTGACCATGGGCACGCCCGAGGCGCAGCTGGCGCTCTACGGCGCCGCCCAGATGGCCCGCCACTACAATCTGCCCTTCCGCAGCGGCGGCTGCTTCTCGTCGTCGAAGCTGCCCGACGCGCAGGCCGGCTACGAGAGCGTGATGTCGATGCTGCCCACACTCCAGGCCCGCACCAACTTTGTGCTCCACGCCGCCGGCTGGCTCGACAACGGCCTGGCCTCCGGCTACGCCAAGTTTGTGCTCGACTGCGAGATCCTCGGCATGCTGCACACCTGGGTGAAGGGCATCGACCTGTCCGATGAGGCGCTGGCCTTCGACGCGCTCGACGAGGTGCCGCCCGGCGGGCACTACCTGGGCACCGCTCACACGATGCGCCACTTCCGCGACGCCTTCTACCGCGCCGAGCTGTTCGACTACAACTCGTCGGAGCAGTGGGAGATCGATGGCTCGCTGGACGCCTACACGCGCGCCACAGCCAAGGCCCGCCAGCTGCTCGCCAGCTACGAGGCCCCGCCCATCGACCCGGAGATCGAGGCGGCCCTGCACGCGTATGTGGCCCGGCGCAAGGCCGAGATTGCGCTGTTGCCGAAGGATTTCTAGCCAGATGTTGTCCGCAGATTGCGCAGATTGCGCAGATTTCCGGCCCATTTCCGCACGGTGCTGGCAGGCAAGCAGCAACCATCTGCGTAATCTGCGTAATCTGCGGATTGATGATCGGGGCAGTTTACGATGAGCAGTACACCGATGAAAGAGGCCCGCCGCGCGCCCGGCAGCGAGTGGCTTAAAGATCACCCGCGCTTGCTGGAAGTGGCCTACGCCGCGTCCAAGCGCGTGATCACGGCGACGTACCCGCTGATGCGCCGGGTGAGCCCGCGCGCCAGCGAGCGCCTGCTGCTCTGGAGCGAGGAGCTGCTGAAGGGCTACGCCTTCAACTGCCAGATGTGCGGCCAGTGCATCTTGCACTCCACCGGCATGACCTGCCCGATGACCTGCCCGAAGAATCTGCGCAACGGCCCCTGCGGCGGCGTGCGCGCCAACGGCAACTGCGAGGTCATCCCCGAGATGCCCTGCATCTGGGTGCAGGCCTGGGAGCGCAGCGCCGACATGATGCTGTACGGCGATGCGATCAACCAGATCCAGCCGCCCGTGGACCGCACGCTCCAGGGCAGCTCCGCGTGGATCAACCTGATCGACAGGCGCGACATCCAGACGCCGAAGGGGTGGGCGCTAGCGACGGGGAGACAAGGAGACCGGGAGACCGGGAGACCGGGAGACCAGCGATGATCGCATGTGCTGCCACGCTCCTTGTCTCCTTGTCTCCTTGT